>NZ_JBFULJ010001323.1:0-748 GCF_056400385.1 Priestia sp. P5_B4 | reverse complement strand
GGCGGCGTGTTTGCACCATCGTCCCCGATGAGCTGGACGCCGATCGTGGCCGTCGCCAATCGCGGATCGTCCAATGACACCAGGTCGTGCAGCGCGCCGTTCTCGCGAACGACGAAGACGTAACCGGATCGGTAATACGGGCGCGTGGTGGCGATGCGCTCCATGCCGCTCGCGATGCCGGGGATGATGTCGCAATCCTGCGTATCCAGCGTATTGCGGATCGCGCCACGGCGTTGCGGCCACCACAGGTAGGTCACCGTCGCATGCAGATCGCGTGCGAGCACCTCGACGATCTTGTTTTCGAAACCCTCGCCCGCGCGGTTGGAAAAGGGCAGGTTGTTGGGGTCGGCGCAGACGCGCAGCTCGCGGCCGAACGCGGGCGCGCAGCAGAGCAGGAGTGCGAGGACGATCAGGCGTTTCATGGTCCCACCGCCACGCCCCACGGCTTGCCACCGGTGCGGATCGTCGCCAGCGTGCGTCGTGTCTTCGTATCGATCACGGTGACATCCCCGGACAATCCGCTCGCTGCATAGACGCGGGTCGCGTCGCGCGACAGGTCGATGCCCCAGTTGCGGTGACCGACCGGGTGGTAGCGCAGGATCTGGCCGCTGCGCGCGTCGATCTCCGCCACGTGATCGCCGCGGCCCAGCGCGACATAGGCGCGCGTGCCATCGTCGGTCAGCGCGATGCCGACCGCCTGCACGGTATCGGGCGCGCGTGGATCGCGGTCGAAGTCGATCGTCCGCAC
>NZ_JBFULJ010001322.1:0-750 GCF_056400385.1 Priestia sp. P5_B4 | reverse complement strand
TCTTGAACTGCGCCATAACAGGCCATACCGCATCCATTAATACCAAGCTTCAGCTCTTTTGGCATGTCCATTCCCCCARGGCGTTTTTGTAATTCTTCCGTATGTGGAATAGCATCGCTTTTTTCTCCATCACAAAAATCACACGCTTTAATTGTGAACACGTCTCCGACCGGAGATAGTAAAAAGGAAGCTGCTTTGAGCTTTTTAATAATCACATCTGGCTGGGCTGTTGGAATTTGAAGTTTGATTTGATGGTCAGGTGTATACTCCATCGTACCTTTTTCACCAACAACTTCTGCTAGTGTTGTCATTTGAACAGGCGTGAATTTCTTATTGGCAAGTCCTGGACTAACCGCGACTTCGAAAATTGACTGTATTGGCTGGTGTACGACCCCAGAAGTGGTTTCACCTAAAATTGCTTGAAGCGCTTCTTCTGCAAGAGCTCGTGAAGTTGCTGTTTCTTCTGGTTTGGTCTGAACTGCTTCAATTGCTGAAGCTGTTTGCTCTACAGTCTCTTCTTGATCGAGAGCCCATGGTTCTGCTTCTTTTCGAAGTCGCTGATGCGGTCTTAGCGGCTGCTCCGTTTGGTTGAGGGTATATTTCCGCTGATACCCGCGTGGTGTAATCATTAAATCGTCGTAAAAGAACGTAGATGAATTTCCGACAACAACGGTAGTCAGCATGCCTATTTCATGGTTTAACATGTCTTTTAAGTTAGTCATTACGACTTCTTCACGGTCACGATAAGCG
>NZ_JBFULJ010001321.1:0-751 GCF_056400385.1 Priestia sp. P5_B4 | reverse complement strand
AGAAGGAGTGAAATGAAACACATGAACAGTGAAGTGAAAGAAGAACGAACTTCAAATAAAAACAGAATAGACTTATTTTTAGTTCCCATTGTTTTAATTGCAGCATTTTTGAACTTATTTAAAATTTGGACAGATGAATACGCCAACGCTTATTACACGGCAGCTGTCAAAAGTATGCTTCAAAGTTTTCATAATTTCTTTTATGCATCTTTTGATCCAGGAGGCTATGTAACGATTGATAAGCCCCCGGTTGTATTTTGGATTCAGACAATTAGTGCCAAAATATTTGGATTTCACGGATGGAGCGTCATTCTACCGCAAGCATTAGCAGGCATCGGTTCAGTCCTTTTACTATACGTACTCGTAAAACGTACGTTTGGCGTATGGGCTGGGAGATTTGCTGCTCTTGCCATGGCTCTGACGCCAATTGTACCTGCGGTAAGCCGAACAAATAATATCGATAGTATGCTTGTATTTACATTATTAGTAGCAACGTGGATGTTATTTCGTGCTGTGCGTACGGCTAAATTTGGCTGGGTGTTAGCAGCTTTTGCGATGATTGGTGTTGCATTTAATATGAAAATGCTTCAAGCATACATGRTTTTACCAGCATTTTATGTTTTCTATGTAGTGGCAACCAAAATCACTTGGAAAAAGAAAATTGCTTTTTTAACAACAGCGACTGTACTAATGCTCGCGGTTTCTGTCTCATGGGCAGTTGTAGTGGATTCAACTTCTGCTGATAAGCGAC
>NZ_JBFULJ010001320.1:0-751 GCF_056400385.1 Priestia sp. P5_B4 | reverse complement strand
ACAATCATCCAAACGCCAGCTCGGAAGTTTTGACCAAAGCCTTTCCATTTTGATTTTGCTTGGTAATAAAAATAAATTGGCAAACCAATTAAAATAATAAATAATACCTGTCCAGTTAACGGCCATCTTGCCCAGTAAAGAGTAAGTGAAGCAAAAATAAATCCAAGAGGCGCTATTACGTTTAACCCTTTTATACGTAAAGGTCTATAAAGATCGGTCCCCGTTTTTCTTAACGTCATAGCGGTAATAGGACCGGTAAGATATGAAATTAATGTAGCTACAGAAATAATTTCGGCTAATATCCCCCAGCCTCTAAATAAAAATAAAAAGATGAATGAGACAAATAAATTAAAGAACATKGCTTGACGCGGAACTCCGTAAAGCGGATGAACTCTTCCCAGTATATTCGGCAAGTATTTATTTTTTTCCATACCATAAATCATGCGTGACGTGGTAGCTGTATACGTAATACCTGTTCCTGATGGCGATACAAAAGCATCGGCATATAAAACAATAACAAGCCAGTTAATATTTAACGCAATCGCTAAATCGGCAAACGGCGAATTAAAGTTAAGATGACTCCATCCTTTTACGATTTCTGAAGGATTTACCGCTCCAATAAACGCAATTTGAAGCAATACGTAGATCACGGTCGCAATTAAAATGGATCCTACTACCGCAATCGGAATAGAGCGACCCGGATTTTTCGCTTCTCCCGCCATATTAATAGGGCTTTGAAAACCGTTAAAAG
>NZ_JBFULJ010001319.1:0-753 GCF_056400385.1 Priestia sp. P5_B4 | reverse complement strand
AAGTTTGTTCCCCATCATTAATAAATACTTCAACCGATGATTCATCCACAAAACCATGAATTTTGATTTTTTTGCGATTCTTTGGATAATCAGTTTCATGACGTGAACCAAATGCAAATGGTTTTCCATTTCGATCGATCAATTCTTTCAACCCAGCATTTGTTCGATCAATAAAAACCTTGTGGTTTCTCACATCAAGCCCTATATCTGTGTGTTCTTTTCCTGAATCCCCTTGTCGCACACGAATTCCTAACTCACGTATTTCCTTCCATGTCATTTCTGCTTCAAATTCAAATGTACTTCCTTTAAAATTAGTAATTTTTTTATTTCCTTCGAACGTAAAAGGTTTAAATTTTGTAGTGGTTGCTCTTAATTGTTTTAATTCATCCACTGGTTCTTGTACTAATTTAATTTCACCATTTTCCATTGTCCTTAATTTCAATTCACGAGGGATAGACATATTACCCATCCACGGAGAAGTTGGTGATTGGTATGGATAACGCCAATTAGACATCCAGCCAATCCAAATACGTCTTCCATCTTTTTCGGGAATATCAGAGAATGTCTGCCCTGCGTAGAAATCCTGTCCTACATCTGTTGTCAGAACTGTCTCTGGCCCATTGTCATTTTTGAATTCTTTTCCATCAAATTCGCCAATAAAATATTGAGCAGTTGATCCATTTGTTTCATCATTATCGCCAACACTCACATGAAGAACCCATTTTTTCTTTCCACTATCATCAACAGGTAGCT
>NZ_JBFULJ010001318.1:0-754 GCF_056400385.1 Priestia sp. P5_B4 | reverse complement strand
GAACAATCCGTCAATCACGCGGTAGAATGGGTGAAAAGAGAATGGGGGAAACTCGATGTTCTCATCAATAATGCGGGAATTGGGATGAGGACAGTAAACCCGCGTTTTTTAGTCGAGCCTCAGCCATTTTTCAAAGTAACACCAGAGGGGTTTCGAGATTTAATTGATATCAATCTCACAGGATATTTTTTAGTAGCTCGAGGGTTTGCTCCTTTAATGATGGAACAAGGTCATGGGCGAATGATTAATATTTCTATGAATCATGAGACTATGAAAAGAAAGGGTTTTGTACCTTATGGACCATCGAGGGCAGCCACTGAATCACTCTCATATATAATGGCCGAAGATTTAAAGGAATACGGAATTATGGTGAATATGCTTTTACCGGGTGGTGCCACTACTACCGGGATGATTCCGGACGAATTTCGAAAAGAGATTGAATCAAAATTCCAGCTATTAGATCCAAGGGTTATGGCCGAGCCGATTGTTTTTTTAGCCTCAGCTGCTGCAGAGGGAATCACAGGTGAAAGGATAGTTGCCACCGATTTTCAAGACTGGCTTCTCAAAAGAAAATAAGGTTTTAATTATAGGGACGGATCCTTTCCTCTTTGAAAAAGTAGAGCTGTCCCTGTGATTATTCTTTTATATTTTATGAGGTGTCCAGCTCCAGCGCGGTTATAAGCCAATCCGTCAAAAAGACTAAAGAGCAAATTTTCTCGTCAGCTTGTCTAGAGTCACGCCTCTCATCTACACG
>NZ_JBFULJ010001317.1:0-754 GCF_056400385.1 Priestia sp. P5_B4 | reverse complement strand
GGAATGGATACTTCCTTGCTGTGAAGCGCGTAGCCGTCTGCAATTAAAATTTGGGATTGAACGATATCAATACCTGTAATCATTTCAGTAATTGTGTGCTCTACTTGAACACGTGGATTTACTTCAATAAAATAAAAATCGTTTCCTGATACTAAAAATTCTACTGTACCAGCATTTATGTACTGCACTTTTTCCATCAGCTGCACAGCTGCTTCACAAATGCGGAGACGTAAGTCTTCATCTATAGAAACACTTGGTGCTACTTCTACTACTTTTTGATGACGACGCTGCACAGAGCAGTCGCGTTCATAAAGATGCACAACATTTCCTTGTTCATCACCTAAAATTTGCACTTCAATATGTTTTGGATTTTCAACTAGTTTCTCGACATACACTTCATCATTACCAAAAGCAGCTTTTGCTTCTGATTTAGCACGGTCATAAGATTCGTTCAGGCTGTCTGCATCGCGAACGATACGCATGCCTCGACCGCCTCCGCCCAAAGCAGCTTTGATCATTAGAGGATATCCATGCTGATTAGCAAATTCTTTTGCTTCCTCAATTGAATCAATAGGACCATCCGTACCAGGAATAACGGGAATATCTGCTTGAATAGCCTGATGACGTGCTTTTACTTTATCCCCAAACATATCAAGATGCTTGGATTTTGGACCAATAAAAATAATGCCTTCTTCTTCGCAACGTTTCGCAAATTGGATATTTTCTGACAAAAAACCATAGCCAGGGTGAATAG
>NZ_JBFULJ010001316.1:0-756 GCF_056400385.1 Priestia sp. P5_B4 | reverse complement strand
AAAAACAAGTAGGTCAGCTGATTCAAGATCTGCGAAAGATAGCGGAAATGACAACTGTCGAGTTATCAGAAGGAATTTGTACAGAAGAAGAGCTACATCGATTTGAACAAGGTGAAATTCATGCAAGCAGTGAAGTTCTCTATCATTTATCGAAACGCTTAGGGGTTCCGATGAATTATTTCTTTGAAGCAGGAGAGCTAACGCCCAACGATTATTCAAAAGAAATTAAATCGACCATTAGGCATTATATACGAAAACGCGATTATGAAACCGTGTTACATATGGTGAACAAAGAAAAAGATAATCCTATGTTTCAAGATCCTTTTCACGCACAATTTTTCCTATGGCACGAAGCCATATGTGATTATTATATTGGAAATAAATTTGAACAAGCGCTTCGTAAATTGGAAAAAGCTATTGCGTTCACGCGTACGAGCGAACAGTTTTATTCAGAAAAAGAGATTGCTATTTTAAATAGTATTGCTATTATTTATGAAGAAGAAGGTCATTTAAAAAAAGCGTTCAGTACGTTTATGGAAGGATTGCAGCATATTGCTTTGCTCCCTAAGTTAAAAGATCCTCTTGTCAAAATTCGAATTTTATATGGATTATCGCGTGCGCTTTTGCAAATGGAACGTTATGAAAAGTCGGTTAAATATGCACAAGCAGGACTAGAGCTGTGTATTCAGCATGAGACGCTTTATTTATTAGGAGAACTGCACTATCAAATTGGAGAAGCACTCTGCCAGCTTGGTG
>NZ_JBFULJ010001315.1:0-756 GCF_056400385.1 Priestia sp. P5_B4 | reverse complement strand
AGCATAAAAATAATGTGAATAGCAATCAGCGGAGTTTCCATCATAATATGTGTATTTAAAAAACTCCCCACGTAGTATACAATGCGGCTGCATGTTATGACAGTAGACGTGACAAATAAACAAGATACACCTTTTCCTAAATATTTTCCAAACACTGCTTCATTGATTTCTATCAGATTTTTATCTTTAAATAAAAGTCCGAGAGCTATATATACTTTCACTAATACAAATCCGCATACTACTCCAAGGATAGCTGGAATCCAAGCGGTTTGTTTAGAATCTACAGTCATAGCTGCTGGAGCAATAACAATTGTGCTTCCAATTGTATAAAGCATAACGAGCATGCGAAATTGAATCGTTGAAATTTTAACTACAGGTTTCACTGTATTCACTTCCTCGTCTTAACGTCTTAAGATAGTAAATGAAGTAAAAATATGCTGACTGGCTTGAAGATAGCAGCTGATAAATCAGAAGGATTTGGAACATTTAAACCAAGTGCTTTACAGATGCTTACGACCATTCCAATTGCAAGAACTGTATAGAATAGCCACAGTTCTTTCTTTGCTTTTTTTTGCTGTAGTTTAGGTACTTCAAACCAAATGACGAGCGTGCCAACAATAAGTAACCCCAATACCCCTAGCATACACTAGCTCCTATACATGAATAATTAGTGTTATATTTTTCTGGAAAATAATTACTTATACTGAAGGTGCATTCTTTATTAAAGGTTTTTGAGTTTCTATCCATTGCTAGAAC
>NZ_JBFULJ010001314.1:0-757 GCF_056400385.1 Priestia sp. P5_B4 | reverse complement strand
GCAGAAATGGTACTACCAATCCATCAGCAAATACGCTGCACAAGGATTGGAACCAAGCCAAATTCCAAGTTTTTTTTATACGTATAAACAAGAAGTAAACGATTTTTTTAGAAGTTAATATTCATATGAAGAAATTAGAAAACACTGAAAATAACTATTGCGAACGCGCGGCATACGTATTAAAATATAGTAGAGTCAACACGCAATAAAGGCTCTACATAATCGGGACTGTAGTTCAGTGGGAGAATACTTGTCTGGCAGACAAGGGGTCGTGGGTTCGAATCCCATCAGTTCCATAAAACCAGTTGTATCAAGAGTTTAAAACACTTTAAAACTCTGCAGGATGGAATGGTTGCAATACTATTTCATCTGACCTCTTCATGATTTCCATGAAGAGGTTTTTTATTTTCTTTTTACGATTGATCCTCATGATTTTTATGATTATTCTTTTCACTGCTCCTGCTGACAATTTCTCTAAGTTCGCCCTCGTCGCCTTTTGCATTGATGATTTCAAAAAGCTGATTAAGCCCTTCACTTGTTTCATCATTTGGTTCATCATTTGGTTCTTTGCCCATTCTATCCCCTCCTTTTGCTTCTAGGTTGCCCATTTTTTTCACATTGTTTCATGTAAAAAGCAATTCATCAATATTAATCCGCCGTAAAAGTATACCTTTACGACCCTTGTGCAATTACTGGTTATACGGATATACTCAATCAATTCTTTAAATTTCGCAGCATTTTATAGGGTTTCTAATAC
>NZ_JBFULJ010001313.1:0-757 GCF_056400385.1 Priestia sp. P5_B4 | reverse complement strand
CAGCAGAGGAGGCCATTAATGTCTTTGGATTCACCATCATTGTATTTCTTTCGTTTTTCTTTACTAAATGTATTACTTAATACATTTAGTAAAGAAAAAATAATAGGTATTGATGATGGTCTCATCGGAATTACAAAATAAACTAAAAACACTTATTGATACAATATGTTTCCTAGTTTCGTTTTTATAAACTGACTAAGAAAATATTTGATAACAAGGATCCTTTAGCAGAAGGTTAGTCTAAACCTCCATGCTCATACTTTTTTCTATTTCCATTTTGATAAACTTAACTCATTTGCTTGAAGAGTATTAATACGACTTAAAGCCTGTACAATTACATACTAAAAAAAGTATCCAATATAAATAAAACATAATAACAATTGAGAGCGATACAATTGCGTTATACAAAGGTTTAAGCTTCACAAATTTATCACAACCACAAGGCTTGGGTCGTTTAAGACAGGGGAGAATAATGAAAAAATTAATTGGTTTAACTATTATGGCTGTTTCGTTGTTAATAGGCGGAGCCTGTTCAAACCAAGGAAGCTCAGATGTAGAAACAAATAAAAAAGTGTCAAAAGAATATCAACAAGATAATCAGAAAAAACCTTTTAAAATTACTAATGTTAAAGTAAAAGTAGTTAATGACAAAGGTTTGGTAGGATCTACAATAATAGAAGAGAACGGAAAAGAGAAAGAAATTGTCCCTCTTGCTCTTTACTACGATATGAAAATTAACCACTATAGTGATAAAAAC
>NZ_JBFULJ010001312.1:0-758 GCF_056400385.1 Priestia sp. P5_B4 | reverse complement strand
TGGTTTTAATCTAGCTGGTTGCTTCTAGCGGTTGATTGGAGTGTTTTCGTTATGTCTCAGTCTTTTTTTTATCGTCATAAAAGGGCGATAAATGGGCGAGCATTTTTTCTAGCCTGTACATATGCTATAGAGTAAACAGGCTACGGAGGTGAAGTGAAATGGGATTTTACAACTGGGGTTACGGCGGTGGTTACGGCTACGKCGGCTACGGCGGCTACGGTAGTTATGGTGGCGGTTTTGCATTAATCGTTGTACTATTTGTTTTATTAGTTATCGTTGGTTGTACATGCTTGAAATAAACAGAAAAAGCACGGATTTACAAAGATTTTAGTAGATTCGTGTTTTTTTATGTTCATAAGAAGGGCAGTACTATAATAAAATAATGTTGTTCATGTACATAAAAAACACACAAAAAATTTAATTAATAGATTAAAAAAATAAAAAAATGAAGAGGAAGAGTAGATTTAAGCCTCAAAAATGGTCTGAAATTTATAATTTTCCTTATAAGTAATTTTTGTAAAATGCTTATCAGGACTGATAGTAAGACCGAATAATACTCCATAGGCCGCTAGTTTTTATCAGCTGACTTGAAGAATTATTTTACTTGTATGAAAATCAACATAAATGATTTTCATATAGTTTAAATAGGTAAAAAAGACTTATTGTAAAATGTTTATTCCTAATTTTCATAATAATAGGAATATTTAAATAATATATAGACGTAGTAATTTTTAGTTGCTATAATGTTGCTAATTATC
>NZ_JBFULJ010001311.1:0-759 GCF_056400385.1 Priestia sp. P5_B4 | reverse complement strand
ATTTCAATAATTAAGAGAAATGGAGTGAGATATAGAAAATGAAACCTAAGTTCAAAGAGACAATCCCTGTATTTTTTATAAATGATGAAATCCATATCGGTGAAGAAGATGGAGTAGCAGGAGTTATTGATGATCCCAGTGGAAGTATTAAGTATTTAATTTCTCTTATCAACGGAAAAAATTCTATAGAAGAAATAATACATTTAGTTCAAGAAAAGTATCCAAATATAAAAGAAAATGAGGTATTAGAAGGTATAAAAGCAYTAGATACAGAGAAATATTTAGAAGATAATTCTTTAAATCCTCAATCTATAGGAGATTATGAACTCGAAAGATATAGAGCAAACCTTAATTACTTTTCGCTTTTTACGTCTTTAGAGGACAACAAGTACAATGTGCAAGAAACTATCATAAATACGAAGGTTGCTTTGCTCGGAATCGGAGGTTTAGGTAGCCAAATACTATATCATCTAGCTGCATTAGGTTTTCATAACATTAATGCATTGGATTTTGATACTTTGGAATTAAGCAATTTTAATAGACAGTTGTTATATTCTGAAAAAGATATTAATAAGTTAAAAACGGAATTAGCAAAGGAAAGAATATCGAGTTTTAATCCTAATGTTAATTTAAATGTTACTAATAAGCGTATAGAATGTGCTGAAGATGTAATGGCACATATTGAAGGTAGTGATTATGTAATTTGTGTAGCCGATAAACCAACCCTTCATATACAGGATTGGGTAAATGAAGCAGTAG
>NZ_JBFULJ010001310.1:0-764 GCF_056400385.1 Priestia sp. P5_B4 | reverse complement strand
TTACTTTTAAAAGTTAACAGAGGAAAGAAGAACATGTTTTCAAGAAACGGCTAATATGCAAAAATCATCATTCTCTCATTCATTAAATGGATGAGAGAATGGTGATTTTAGAACTCTCTTACTTGTTCGTTGGCAACCTCTTGTTATTTTATTTCAATTGCCGAGGCTTTGTTATCCCAATCCGAAGCCATATTAGCAGTTTTACCATACCAATCCGAGTGTCTAAACGAAACTCCTTTTCCGTATCCTTGAGATGAAGTATGCTCCCAGAGAGTTGTTGAATAGCTTGAAGAAGGTGATGCCGTGCTTAAGGACGAAATCCTGTCATTCCAGCTAGAAGGCAAGTTTTTAAAACCGTCTCTCCAATAAATGTACTGACCTCCTTTATTTTTAGACTCGTAGAAATCCGTACAACAAGCACCACTACCCATCGTAGTGACTTTGTTTTGAAGTCTCTGTTTATCCTTTTCAATAAACGCGTTCAAAGCTTCCCTGCTCGTAAACCCGTATGCCAACCAAGCGCCCTCTTTATTCTGTTTAGGTAGAACCATGGTTACTTTTATATCTTTGTTAGAAATGCTATTCATTTTAGCTTGAGAATCTACATCTTTTCCATCGACAGTTACATAATCGAATATTTTAATTGTATAGTCTTTTTCTGCATACGCGCCGTTTGCAGGTCCTGTTGTAAATCCCATCACAACAAAAAGAAAACATAGTGCGAAAAGGAAACGTTTTACTTGCAAGTCCTTCACTCCCTTATT
>NZ_JBFULJ010001309.1:0-764 GCF_056400385.1 Priestia sp. P5_B4 | reverse complement strand
GGTTGAAGTATTTATTAATGATGGGGAACAAACTTTTACAAATTTAATTTATACTAATCCAGCTAATCGTGGCATTGAATTATATTCAAAAGGAGGTAAAGTACGTGTAGACTCCCTGCAATTTCATCATTTAAACTCTATTTGGCGCGATAAACTCAAAAAGGACAAGTTAGAAAGAATTACATTAAGTGAACAAGCAGTCGTTCTTAAAATAGGTGAAAAAAAGGATGTTCAAGCAGTAATAAAGCCGGATTGGTTAGATTACAAAGGTGAGTTAAAGTGGGAAGTAACTGACAGGTCAATTGTGAAAGTATCTACCCAAGCTAACGGTTCCGAAGGAACATTGGGAGGGTTAAAGATAGGTAACACAACTATCAAAATCTCTGACAAAAGTGGAAAAGTTATTACGGAGTTGCCTGTGAGTGTGGTAGGGAACTAGAATAAAGATAAATCTATTTAATTTTAAAATGTAAACGGATTCAAATAGCTTCTTTATAAATACTATGTCATCTTAGACAAACTTCACCAATCGATGAAGTTTGTCTTTTTTATTATATAATACACGAGAAACCATTTTATGAGCTTAAAACCTAAACATAGAGCATACTCATTTTTATGTAAGGGGGCTACTATTCAACCTTTTTAAAATTTAATTTATGCTAATCGGTTGACATCTAAGTGTAAAACTAATATGTAAAGATACTATCTTTAAGTGGTTGTTCCTTCTAAAAGCTCAACAGGCAGGTTTGTTTCAAGTGGTAAAT
>NZ_JBFULJ010001308.1:0-764 GCF_056400385.1 Priestia sp. P5_B4 | reverse complement strand
AAATAATTTATCATTTACTTAATGCTATAGAAATTCCATTATTTTTGCTTTTTAGTTTTTATATAGTTACTTAATGTTTCGTTTTACTTAATAAAATTTTTAAACTACCACTTTTTTAGTATAGTTACTAGTTTTTCTTAAAATATTTTTGTTAATAAATTAATAATATATATATATATTTTACTTAACAGTAAATTAATAATATATTGTTATAAAAATTTACATCTGATTCTTATGATGCTATTATATAGAAGTATTTTCCTATTTTAAACCTTAAAGGAGTGTTTTGATGCCTATCCAAGAAAAATTTTCGTTTTCAGAATTATCTGCAGTTGGTTCAAATCCTAACAGTGTAAGAGAAAAATTTAAAGAGCGCTTTGGTACATTACCAGACGGCATCTCTGTAAACAGCGAAACGTATTATGATGCGTCAAAACCAGCAATTACAGAACAATATGGACATCCTTGTTATAAGACAGTGGGAGAATTTACGTATCAAATTGGAGATGGAAAACCACCTAGTGAAGCAATCTTGGGTAGTAACTATGCTATTAATCATGGCGATGAAGAAGCATCTATTTCTTTAAGTGTACAAGGTAACTGGACAGAAACGAAAACATGGTCGTCAGAAACCACAACTGGTTTAAGCATTTCTTCAAAGTTTACCTTAGAAGGTGTATTTGAATCAGGAGCCGAATTTTCTGTTTCCACAACCGTTGGAGAGTCTTCTTCTACTTCCGTTTCAAGGAGTGCAGCATCTACGG
>NZ_JBFULJ010001307.1:0-766 GCF_056400385.1 Priestia sp. P5_B4 | reverse complement strand
GGTGTTGCCGTCGCGCGCAAGGCTTCGACCGCAAGCGCGGCTTCGACCGGTGTTTGCGCGAGCGGAATGAATTCGATGGGCGGGGCTTCGATGCCGGCCGGTTCGAGCGGCGCTGCGGAATCGGGGGATTCGGCAGAGCGCGTTGCGACGCCCGGTGTCTCGACCGCAGGCGTTTCGACGACTGCCGCGTCCTGCGCGGCCGCCGCCGCGCGCTTCGCGGCGCGCTCGCGCAAGGATGGCACGGGTCTTACGGTGGCTTTCTTCTTCGCCTCCTCCGCCGGTGGCGTCGTTTCGACCACCGCCTTCTCGACCTTCGGCTTGGCCTTGGGTTTGATCGAGGACCACAAGGCCGCCAGGCGCACGGACATCGTGGGGCCGGCAGGCCGCTGCGGTTTCGGTGGCGCGGGTGGCTTCGCTACGGGCGCCGGCGTCGCCGGCTTTTCGCGCTTGCGCTTCGCGGGCTTCTCGGCGGCTTGCGATGCACGCGCCTTGTGCGGCGGCTTTTGCGCCATCAAGGCGATGACCGCATCCTCGCTGCGTTGGGCTTGCGGCGGTGCGGCTTCGGGTTCGGTTGCGGCTTCGGATTCTGCCGGCGGCTCGGGGGGTGCCGCAGCTGCCTCCACTTGCGCGGGGCGTTCGGACGGCGCGTCGGTGGTTTCGACCGCTCCCTGCACTTGCGCGTCCAACGGCTTCCCGCAATTCGGACAGACCTCCGGCGGCCGACCGCTGCGCGGATCGACCGTCACCAGGAACTGGCAGTGGGGAC
>NZ_JBFULJ010001306.1:0-766 GCF_056400385.1 Priestia sp. P5_B4 | reverse complement strand
AGTTCAAAGCGCCCGCTTTCATGATTTAGATAGAGGGCATAGTTATGGACAAAACCGTCGTAATTCTGCATACAAATAATACCGACTAACCAAGATAAGTAGCGGTCGACGTTCAGGTACTTCTCAATWTTCTGTTCGAATTCCGTATTTGTCCACGTATTAAGATTAAATATAAACTTTTCTAATTTTTCCTGATCCCCTTCTTTCACTGCTTTATCTTCATATCCAGATAACAAAGTTGTTTTCGGCCTTTTATCCAAATCGCTCATCAAAGAAAAATTAGCATCTCCGTCCACTGCATAAAATATGGATCCATCCGCTAAATTTCTTTTTTCCAAAAATAGTTCATCTACCGATTCGAGTTGAAGATATATTCCTTCATTTTTCCCATTAATCTTAAGAGTGACAAACTGAGAATGAGGAGATAAAACGTCTAAAGAAGAGAAAAAATCGAGGGACAATTTATTGCGCATAAGCGATGGATCTTTGTATTCAGCGTTTAGGTGTATTTCTTTGGCTCGCTGAAATATTTTTGGAGAATAAAATTCAATATAATATGACTTTTTTTTCATCTTCCGAATGTGGGAGCCTCTTAGCAGCAAATCAATATCGTAGCGTTTTTTGTTAAACTTCATCGTTGCCTGAACCGCTTCTTCTGACCAAATATCTCTTTGCATTTCCTTTAAATCTTTTACATTCACAAACAGAGCGTATTGAGGGATTTCTTTTTGCTTCATTATTCGACCACCTTTCTTCAATTATTAAA
>NZ_JBFULJ010001305.1:0-769 GCF_056400385.1 Priestia sp. P5_B4 | reverse complement strand
GCTAAATGCTCTTCGACAATCCGGTGAGCCACGGTTTCAGTGACCTGCTTGTACCAATCTCCTGAAGGATAGACGATAGCTACAGGAGCATCTTTGCATCGTCCGTTACAGCGCGTACGCGTTGTATGAACCGTTTCATCCAAATCCAGTTCCGTCACTTTATTTCGAATAGCTTGTGTGGCTTCTTCTCCACCTTTTCTCATACAGCTGCTTCCATTACAAATCAATATGTGATGTTTTGTTCCGTTTAAGTTCCACGTCGTCACACTCATTCGCTCCTTTACTAAAAAAAGCGCCTCTATCAATGATAGAGGCGCAGAAAATTCAAACTAAGTTTTTGCACTTCCACCTATATCCCGTAGGGTAAGCTTCGCATTAGAAAAAGGCTGGTTTCCTGACTTCGATTCATCACTTGATTGCGCCTTCCCAAATACAGTGGCATATGCAATCAGCTCCTCTTCACAGTGGCGGGTACCGCGCTGGCTTCACACCAGACTTCCCATTTAACGCAATGTGAACATTGCGCACCTTTTTTGCACGATATGTAGTTTTTCGATACGAGAAAAACCCGCTTCGCTAATATGCGAGCGGGTAAAACGTCAGAATAAGAGTGTACACGAATGCCACTTTAAGCCAACGTTTCCTTCCCGCTCCCCGGAGAAATAGAAACTTCACAATAAAGACAGGTCTCCTGACTTGTGTATCATTCTACTTGAGAACCTTCCCGTGATTTTTTCACAGTGGTTATACTCGTTCGTCCACACTTACA
>NZ_JBFULJ010001304.1:0-769 GCF_056400385.1 Priestia sp. P5_B4 | reverse complement strand
ATCCTACACATTTTAATATGAATATCTACAAATATTGTCGTGTTCATATTTAAGAATAAGAAATAGAAGAAGCTCATAATTATCAACAATTTAATTGTGAGCTTCTTCTAATAGCGAATATAGTTAAATGTATCGAAAATCCTAAATATATAGAATAACACAAATAAAAAGTTACAAATGTAATTTATTAGGAGGTAGAGTTTATGACAATGACAGCAAAAGATACAAATACCTCAACACAGCAACCTATATGGTTGCAAGAATATATTGATTTACCAGAAAGACAAACAAAACTTTATAAAAAAACATTAAGAATTTTGATGTTTTCACAAATCTTTGGGGGAGCAGGACTTGGAGCCGGTGTAACAGTAGGGGCACTTCTTGCACAAGACATGCTAGGGACGGAAAATGCAGCAGGGATTCCAACGGCTTTATTTACTTTAGGTTCTGCAGGAGCTGCCCTACTTATAGGCCGATCTTCACAACGTTTTGGACGTAGAGCAGGACTTGCAGGAGGGTTCCTTGCAGGAGGGATAGGCGCTRTCGGTGTTATAATTGCAGCTTTAACCAACAACATTGCACTTTTATTCCTTTCCCTTCTTATTTATGGAGCTGGGACGGCGTCTAATCTACAAGCGCGATATGCAGGGACGGATCTTGCAACAGATAAACAAAGGGCAACTGCCGCAAGTATGGCCATGGTTTCCACTATACAATGGGAGAATTTGCGGATTCAATCGGTGTTCCAACTTTGGCTGGCCCTTTCATC
>NZ_JBFULJ010001303.1:0-770 GCF_056400385.1 Priestia sp. P5_B4 | reverse complement strand
ATATATATATATTACCATAAACAGGATAACATTCAATAAAAAAACGCGAGAGTTATACACTCTCGCGTCTAAAAAAAGGTTTGTATTGCTGAACCATCATTTGCGAAGCAGCAATAAATAAAAAGATAAAGCCTCCACACATTAGCAACATGACAGCACCTATTCTCCATAAAAGCTTTGGCATCAGCATATCTCCTTTTTTGAAGTTATTACCTATAGTGTAAAGAATAGCTTGCAAAAATTCTAGTCATAACTACATATAATTTTATGACTTTTTTAGACTGACTCTTCCTTTGGATCATCTTCATCAAAAATAGGAACTTCCGTATACGTGTCTTCTTTTTCGAAAGAGGAAGAAGAATTCTCTTTTTCCTCTTGTGCAGGCTTCGTTTTACCAGAAGAAATATCTGATTTAGCGTTTTTTAACTCTTCCATGTCTTTTTGGATTTGGTCCGTGAAATCCTTTGGTATAGCTCCGCTTCCGTATGTAGCTCCGATATTTAAAGTACCGCCGAGTTCTTTAATGCCCACTTGGCCAATATTGTTGTTTTGTTCGTATTTATCAAGAAAAAATTTATCAATATGAATAGGCGGAGGAGCATTTTCTAAAAGTGTGCCTTTTTGGTGAATCAATTTCACTTCTTCTTGAAGGGAAGACGTTCGTTTTAGCATGTCCACCTGTACTTCAGTTAAAAGCGACATGCTGCGTTCTAATGCTGAAACTCTGTTATCTAGTTCGGTCATTTTTTCGATATAAGGAGCCATTTGTT
>NZ_JBFULJ010001302.1:0-770 GCF_056400385.1 Priestia sp. P5_B4 | reverse complement strand
ATATAGTTTTGGAAAGGAGGTCACTACATGAGTATACAAAAGCTGGCACTAAAACGGCACACCCTTGTAGCAAATAAACTGCTGATTGTCATGAGCGGCTTAAATAGAAACACGAAACGAGGCAATAGCTATTACTATGAAAAACATTCATTTGGTCTTGCGAAAAACTTTGTAGATATAAAGTGGACGGGTTCTCTGATGAAGCAAATTTTAGCTTACATAGCCAAATGTAACAGCCAGGGTCATATTTCAATTATTTCTGAGCAAGAACTGGCTAATACAATCCAATGTTCCGTTCGGACCGTTCAAAATAATAATAAGCTTTTAGAAGACTATGACATCATTCGCTGGGATCGTTTATGGGGAGACTATATTCAAGTTTCTTTAAACAACTATTTAGAGGATTTTTTAGATTTACATATAAAAGAAGCTGCTGATGTTCAAAACATATCATATAATCCTGAAATGCTTGATGAAGATAACAATACATATACTTCAAAAGGTGGTTATACTTCTGTTTCGATGGAAGTGATTTATCAATTGCTGGCTATTAAAAATATCAACATGCTGCGTCTGGCTTTACGTGCGTTGTACGTATACGAATCTGATGTAAACGTAAAGAAAGATTCAGAAGCGCTTCTATCTTACACTGAGGTAAAACACATTCTTCCAAAATACATTGGCTATAAAGCTGCTATTAAAGAAATGGCTAGTAAATTGAGTACAATTTTCCGTATCGATGTGCTAGAAAAAGATGATTGTGTCAAAAC
>NZ_JBFULJ010001301.1:0-773 GCF_056400385.1 Priestia sp. P5_B4 | reverse complement strand
AAGGAATTAGCTGTGAAATTCCTAATATTGGGTTAGCTTTTGAAGAGCCTTTTGAAAATGATGAAATGTATGAAGTCGATGGAGTACAGGTAGCAATGGAAGCTTCTATTGTGCCTTATACAAATGAATTAATGTTAGATGTTCATACAACGCCGTACGGTCCAGGTTTAGCATTAGTTGGGGCTAAAGAGGCTGAATAAAAAATGTATGTAAGAGAAGCTAACAGGTTTGTTGTTTGTTTTGGTAAACCTTGGTTTACTTAATTTAAACGTTAGTGAAATGGAGGGGGACCTATGCTTCTTTCTCATCATGTAACGGTTGAACAAAGACAGCAAATCAAACGATTTAAGCAGCAAATACAAGACGCAAAATCGCTAGATGAGCGCCGTTTGTATCAAGCACAGCTAAATAAATTTGTTGAGCGCCTATTTATTGAGAATCGCTTGCAGCGCAGCGGCGAACAATAAAAAACACCTAGAAAAGAAGCCTTCAAAGAAGGTTTCTTTTTTTTAGTAGATTATTATACTTTTACACCTTGCAATTATTCATTTTCTTATATATCGCCCTTTATCTACTTGGAATCCGGTTTTCTGTATGAATATAGCACTAAAAACGTGTAAGTGACTATCAAATGAAAGCGCTTTCTGTTATAGTGAAGGTATAGAATGGTACTTGTTCACCTACAATGTTCATAAGGAGTGGTTTGTATGATTGAAAGAGGAAACTTCTTAATTGGTTTAGCGTGGGGAACATCTTTGAGCATACCTTTATGG
>NZ_JBFULJ010001300.1:0-775 GCF_056400385.1 Priestia sp. P5_B4 | reverse complement strand
TAGTACACCTATAATTCCTATAAGTCAACTAGGGTATTTGTTTTTTTACGATTTAAAAAAACGAAGCAAGAATTATCTCTTGCTTCGTTATTTTTGAATATGTGGAAATACTAGCTCAGCAAACGTATATGCTTCTTCTAGATGCGGGTAGCCTGATAAAATAAACGTATCAATTCCTAGCTCTTTGTACTCTTTTAACCGATCCGCTACAATTTCAGGACTGCCAACAAGAGCAGTTCCAGCACCTTCTCGTGCTAAGCCAATTCCTGCCCATAGATTCGGAGCAATCTCCAGTGCACCTCTATCTTTTGTGCCGCTGTGCAAACTTGACTGTGTTTTTTGGGCAGTGGAGTCAAATGAGGCAAACTTATCTTGAAACGCTTTGATCGTATCATCATTAACATGTTTAATTAATTTATCTGCAGATTCCCACGCTTCGTCTTCCGATTCTCTTACAATAACGTGCAGGCGAATACCAAAGCGAATGTCCCTGCCTTCGTTTGCAGCTTTTTCTTTCATCTCATCAATTTTTGTTTTAATCACCGCAGGCGGTTCTCCCCATAACAAATATACATCTGCATGCTTTGCTCCTACTTCTTTTCCTGCTGGAGAAGACCCTCCAAAGTACAGCGGGGGATACGGTTTTTGGACAGGAGGCGATGGAATATACGCTCCTGTTACATCAACATGCTCTCCTTTATAATCCACTTTTTTTCCTTCCATTACATCTCGCCAAATCGTTAAAAATTCATCTGTTAACTCATAGCGTTTATCG
>NZ_JBFULJ010001299.1:0-776 GCF_056400385.1 Priestia sp. P5_B4 | reverse complement strand
TTTGTAGGCCATGCGCAGTTCGTTCAACTCGCCGCAATTCGCCACGTCGGCGTGATTGCCGAGGATGCGCTCGACGACGGTCGTGCCCGAACGCGGCAAGCCGATGATGAAGAGCGGAATCCGCTCGGCATCGACGGCCTCGCGAGCAATGGTGTCCGGGCGTGCGGCATCGATGATGTCGTCGAAGATCGCGTCTTCGCGCGCGGCGTCGTAACGGCTCGTCGCCTTGCGCATTGCCATCGCACGCGCCAGGTGCGGCCACGCACGTTCGGGTTCGTCGGCATGGTCGAGTTCGCGGAACAACGCGTACGACCACGCGGAGACGGCGCCGACGTCGGCGTTACTCGCGACGAGGCGTTCCAGTCGCGCAATGCGCGCGGCGCGCCCTTCCGCAAGATCGAGCGAAGCCAGTGCGAAGTGCGCACCGGGATGACCCGGCTCCAGCGTGATCGCGTCTTCGAAGGCGGTGGCGGCTGCATCGAGACGCCCCGTGAATTTGAGTGCATTGCCGCGCAGGAAGGACAGCGCGGGGCTGCGCACCTTCGCATCGTCCGCCACATCGAGCCACCGCAACGCCGTCGCTGGATCGTCCAGCATCATCGCCTGCTCGGCCACGCCGGTCAGTTGCGTCGCATCCAGGCCCATGCGCGGATCCAGCGATGCCAGCAGCCGCGCGCACGTCGCGTACTCGCCGGTGGAAATCAGGCCGCTCGCGACGACCAGCACTTCATGCGGCGAGGCATTCGCCCGCAGGCCGCGTGCCGAAGCGCGCGCAT
>NZ_JBFULJ010001298.1:0-777 GCF_056400385.1 Priestia sp. P5_B4 | reverse complement strand
TCCTTGACCTCTAAAAGCTAGTGCTTCATTTACAGCTTTTTTTGCTTCAGCATCAGCTGCTTTATTAATTTCACCGTTTTGTACAGGTGTAAACTGTGTACCTTGATAAATGACATCATGAATAGAGTTTGGGAAAGAATCGCTATCCACGCGATTTAAGACAACTGTTGCTACAGCCACTTTGCCAGCGTAAGGTTCGCCTTTTGCTTCAGCTTGTACAAGGCGAGCTAACAATTCTTTATCACTTTCGCTAATAGAGTTAGGGATTGTTAGTGTTTCATTTGCATTAATAGAGTCCGTAGATTTGTGATTCGCTTCTTTTAACTGTTTAACCGTAACGCCGTATTCAGTGCCAATCTTGTAAAGAGTCTCTCCGGCTTTTACGCGATGAGTTGTTTCAGCGGCATTTGCCCCGTGACTCATGCCGAACATAGGAACTGCCAGTGCTCCAATAATTGCTAGTTTCTTAAACATAAAGTAAGTACCTCCTGAAATCCTTTTGAACRCCCCTTTTATCACGGATCGGTGCGTGCTGTGCACCGAACTTTATATGTACGTTTCAAAGATTAACAGGTGTCAATACATCTTGTCACTGCTTAAAACATACCAATCTAGGAAGATATTATAATAGTTAACAGATAATTTGAAAAATACGTTGACTGATAATAAAGGAGTGAATTATAATGAACGAGTAAATAGTTAACCGTTTAACTGGAGAGATTTTATGGGAGAAAAGATAACGATTCGTGATGTAGCGAAGCATGCAGGGGTATCTGC
>NZ_JBFULJ010001297.1:0-779 GCF_056400385.1 Priestia sp. P5_B4 | reverse complement strand
GTATACCCTCATCATCATCCGAAGTTTACGGTAGATGAAGCCTCGCTTGAAATTGGAGTAAAGATGTTTTTGTGCATAACAGAAAAGCTATTGGTTCGTTAAAAAAGAACAAGAACCTATTTGGTTCTTGTTCTTTTTTATGTATTTTTACTTCGTATCTTTATAATTCGTCGCAAACCCTGCTGCAATTAAACCAATCAAACCCAGCACTCCCACAATAACGGTTATGACCATTACATTCACCTCGATGGCTCTTAATAATACGCTTCCATTTGTTTAATTTTACCATTAGTCTTCATATGAAAGAAGCTTTTCTTTTAAAGGCTCTAGCTTTTTGAATTTTTGATCATAGCTTTGCCGTTTTAACATGTCATTAGTAATTATCAAGGCATCTTCTTTACGCCCTGCATACAAGTAGGCTTCAATGACTTCGTCAAATCCTTCGGAGTAAGGGAATTTTTCATATTTGGCTAGCTTAAATGAGGCGTCGTAGTGTTTCGTTGCTTGTTCATACTGCTTTAGTTTCAAAAGCATACGCCCGTTTGCTAAATGTAAATCAGCTCGCTCTAAATCGGTAAGGGTATGGAGTTCGATCCCTTGGTTGCGTATATCAAGAGCATCTTCATATCGCTTTTTTTCTTCTAGCTCAAACGCTTTCTCATAAAAATGACCAAACTTCGTTAGCGGTCTTCTTGATTTATAGAACTTATAAATGCCGTATAGAATTAAAAGCAGTAACCAAAGCAACTCGTTCAGCTCTCTTTCTTTATGTATAATAT
>NZ_JBFULJ010001296.1:0-779 GCF_056400385.1 Priestia sp. P5_B4 | reverse complement strand
CAGAATATCTGATAGTTGCCACGGATATCCTTTGTAGGAAATAAGCTCATCAAACTGCTTCATCATATCTTCACTGTAATTTTGCGTGCGTTCATCAATTGGAAACATCCCCGAAGCGTCTCCAATGCCAAGCGCCTTACTACCCGTCAGCAGCCAGTGAATATAGCCGGCTAGCGTTGTCATGTAATCAATGCGCGGCAGATGTTTTTCTTGATTGATGATTGCCTGATACAAATGCGCAATGCTCCATCGTTCAGGAATATTAAATTGGAAATGTTCAGTTAATTCTTTTGCTGCTGCGCTTGTTGTTGCATTACGCCACGTTCGAAACGGAACAAGCAGCTCACCCGTTTTATCAAACGCCATATATCCGTGCATCATAGCTGAAACGCCGATGGAGCCAACTGTTCGAATCGTGATTCCATAGCTTCGTTCTACCTCTTGCTTCATTTCACGGTAAGCACTTTGCAGACCTGTAATAATATCGAGTAAGTTGTACGTCCAAAAACCGTCTTCTAAGAGATTTTCCCATTCATAACTTCCAGATGCGATCGTTTCAAAGTTTTCATCAATCAGCACCGCTTTAATACGAGTAGATCCAAGTTCAATTCCAAGGGACGTTTTCCCTTTAGCAATTGCTTGTTTTATGCTTTCTTGAGTTGTTTTCACGTTTAATCTCCTTTCTGAACCTATAGCAGTAAGGAAGCGCTTTCCGTTTTATGTAACGCTGTTTGAATTTGTTAACAACCTAAGTATATTTATTTGTACGTACATTTGTC
>NZ_JBFULJ010001295.1:0-779 GCF_056400385.1 Priestia sp. P5_B4 | reverse complement strand
CGATGAGCCAAAAAGAACAGACTGAAAAGTGGGATGTTATGGCGATTACTTTAGAACCGAACGCGAATAATAAGACGCCAAAAGGAAACATTGTGTTAAGTTCAGCGCTCTAACAAAAACCCTTCTGCTAACAGAAGGGTTTTTGTTACGTGCAGTTAATCATCTTCAAATTGTATGGCAATGGTTTGATCATTTTCTATCTTATTCAGTCGAATTTCCAATAATCCATTTTTGTACTTAGCGCGAACTGGTTCGTCTGTGTAGTGAAAAGGAAGTTTGACCGTGCGAGAAAATACGCCTGTATGGCGTTCGTTGAGCTTTAACTTTTGTTTAGATGCTTCATAAGCATAAGGAACGTTTCCTTCAACTGTTAATATATTTGCGTCCAACTTGATTTGAATGTCGTTAGTTGAATGCAGTCCAGGAACCTCAACGACGATAATGCCTTCTTTATCGGTTTCATATAAGTCGACGTTTGGAAATCGCTTGGGCAAGATGTGATTTAAATCGCTCCAAAAGTGATTTCCAAGCATATCTTCTACCTTATGCTGAATCGAACCCCAATCAATCTCTTCATATTTTTTACTCAAAGGAAACCCTCCTTATATTCACGTAAATTCCTTCTATATATATGAAAAAAAGAAAATTCAATGCCTGCTTACAAAAAATGAGAAAAACACGTAAATAAGTGAAAAAATGTGAGAAAAAAAAGAGATTTTGAGTGAAAAAGAAGGATTATGTAGAATAAAAAAAGTATAATTACGTATAGAGCTTTCTAT
>NZ_JBFULJ010001294.1:0-780 GCF_056400385.1 Priestia sp. P5_B4 | reverse complement strand
ATGTAAAAACGATGGGCCAAGCATCCGGATCTGATGTTTATGAACATATCGGCCGTTTAAATGAATGTATTTTAGCGATGCAAAATCTAGAGAAGCCAATTATTTCAGCAGTTCATGGATTTGCAGCAGGAGCGGCTTTTAATTTAGCTCTCGCTTCTGACTTTATCATTGCGTCAGAAGAAAGTCGATTCGTATTAAGCTTTTCTCAAGTTGGATTGATTTCAGACGGAGGAGGCCTTTACTTTCTTACAAAGGTCGTTGGTCCCCATAGAGCGAAGGAACTATTATTTTTAGGAGAGCCTATGGATGCCGACACGGCTTACAAAGCTGGTTTTTTAAATCGTGTAGTACCGTTAAATCAGCTGAAAGATGAGGTCACATCCTTTGCAAGTCGCTTATCACAAGGACCAACCAAAGCGTATGGGAAAATGAAAAAAATTGTCAACGATTCCTTTCATTTAACATTAGAACAAGTCCTTGAACAAGAAAGGCTAACGCAAGTGCTTATGGTAGAAACAAGAGATCATCAAGAAGGAATATCTGCGTTTAAAGAAAAAAGAAAGCCACTATTTCATGGGAAATAAGAGGGGGATATAAGATGAAAGCCATTCAATTTACGCAGTACGGAGGACCTGATGTTCTTCAAGTTATCGATATTGCACGCCCTGTACCAAAAAAGAAAGATGTGCTCATTAAAGTTGCGGCAATCGGCGTTAATTATGCCGACGCTGCACGGCGTGAAGGAGCATACGTAGTCGAAACACCGCTGCCTTTTATCCC
>NZ_JBFULJ010001293.1:0-783 GCF_056400385.1 Priestia sp. P5_B4 | reverse complement strand
CCCTTATACACTAACCCATACGGAAGAAATGAGGGAGCCTGATCAAGCTCTAGAATCAACTTTTAGCATAGGTGACATCCACATTGGCACAATTGAAGATGCTTCAGCTGTAAATTTTGGTAATAACTTTCCCACAAACTTCAGAAGTCATAAAAAAGTGAGTCAAGGATTTGGCAATATTTTAGGCAATCAAAATGACATTCATGACATCTTATCCTCTTTGGAAGAAAAAGATATATCGGAAGTATACAATGAAAGCCAAGACGGCAAGCCGCCTGAGTGGCTGGACACAATGGTAGAAGAACAAAAGAAGGAAATGGATGAAACAAAACTAAATGAAGATGAAAAGGGAGAATGAGCAATAGTATGTGAGTGTTGGATCTCAAAAGCAGTGTTGTTGGTGCTGATTTTTTGAAAGAAAGCTTTAATTGCGGAATAAAGAAGAATTAGTAATAGAAAACCTGCTGCTCGTTTAGAGAAGCAGGTTTTCTATTTTATTTCTCATTTGCTGCAGTTTTAACACAAAAAGAGCATGCGTAACTTTAATTGAACACTGGGACAGATCGGTTCTTTCATTCCCACAGATATGGAGTCTCTTGGTAAACATAATAGTTCAACCAATTCATAAACAGCAGGTTGGCATGAGAACGCCATGTTTTTAAAGGGTTTTTGTCAGGATCATTGTTTGGGAAATAGTGTTCCGGAAGCTTTGGTTCTAGCCCTCTTTCTGTATCTCGAAGAAATTCTTCCTGCAGCGTTTGAACGTCGTACTCTGGGTGACCT
>NZ_JBFULJ010001292.1:0-787 GCF_056400385.1 Priestia sp. P5_B4 | reverse complement strand
AAATGACATATTTGCACGGGGAAATGGTGCATTTTTTTAAAAGACTAGTGATACCAAGGGACGAGACATCTATTTAAAAGGTGACATATTTGCACGGAGATGTGGAGCAAAAATAGCGTTATATTTCATAAACGTTGATAAAACAGCATTCTTAAGCTAAATGTCGTATTATGACGGATGAAATACACAAAATGCGACAAATTCGAAAAAAATTTTGATGTAAAAATGACATATTTGCACGGAGAATAGGAGCAAAAATGATAAAAGTAAAGGTTCAGGCAAGGAAGTGACACATTTGCACGGAAAATAGGAACAAAAAAAAGAAAAATGCCCTTTTTGAGACACAAAAAGTTCACATTTTCAGAGGGGATAAACAAACATTTGCAGCAAAAATAGTGTTTTTTTAAGAAAGTGGCATGTTTGCACGGAAATCTGGAGCAAAAAACACTTTTGCACGGAGATGTGGAGCAAAAATTGAAGGAAACGGAGAGGAAAAGTCGCTGACACAAGAAAATTTATGTAAAAGTGGCATATTTGCACGGAAGATTGGRGCCAAACTTATAGTAAATGCAGTATAGAAAGAAAAACGACACTTTTGTACGGAAATCTGGAGCAAAAAACAATTATAAATACTTTTTTAGACATAAAAAGTTCACAAAATGATAAGGAAGGTGAAGTTTAATAGCTATATTAGCAGGGGAAACAATATGTTTACATGGAGAATTGGAGCAAAAAAACACTTTTGCACGGAAATGTGGAGCAAAAAATGCAGTGATTAATAGTACAT
>NZ_JBFULJ010001291.1:0-787 GCF_056400385.1 Priestia sp. P5_B4 | reverse complement strand
CCTTTTTATTTATTCAAAATCCCTTTTACCAATCGTCTCCTCCATCAAAAAAATCTCCATCCAACAGATCCTCCCCGGCTTCTTCAATCTCTTCTCCAATTTCACCAAGCGCCGAGTCTTCAAACATATCATCCATCAAATTCTCAATGAGCAGTCCGCCTAACATACCGGCTGCAAAACCTCCCATTGCTCCTCCTAACCCGCTCATACGTGGGTGGTGTGAATGCTGATCAGAGTGAGGAGACTTATAATATTCATAGTCTCGAGGATTCTCCATCATCTCTTCCATCGCTTCTTCCAGCAAACGAGCGATAGTAGATGGCTGGCTTAGTTCATCATTTGTAAAAAAGAGTTCATTTTTTATTTCCCTCTCTCGGCCGAAAGAAGGCAAATCTAGCTCCAACAGCACGCGGATCCCTTCTCGTTCAATGGCTACCTCAAACTCAACCTCATTTACATATCCCTTTAAGAAGTCTGTAGGAAAAAATGAAAATTCTTGTTTGTATCCGTTAAATTTTCCTGAATGATGTTTTTCTCTAAATCCAAGTGCTTCAAAGCCCTCTACTAGCTGATATAAGCTTTTTGGAGCTTTAATGCGCACRGGGTCCCGGTCTGTTGAGTCTACTCCCCCTTCAATATCTAAGTGTGTCTTAAAGAAATAGCTAACGTTGCTCGCAGAGATTGGAAGGTCCAAAGGTAAATGATATGTAAATGGAATTTCTTTTTTCTCGCCTTCATTAATTGTAAATGAAGAAGCTGCGCGCAGGCTTTCCACACGATGTGTATG
>NZ_JBFULJ010001290.1:0-788 GCF_056400385.1 Priestia sp. P5_B4 | reverse complement strand
CGCCGACATAAGGCAAGATTTTAAACCAGCTAAAATCTTTAATTTCTACTGATGATGTATTGCCTAGCGTCATTACAAGCAATAAAATTACCGTAACAATCGCTGCAGGAAGGACAATAAAAAAGTTTACTTTTAATTTATCTGACATATTTGTTTTTTGCGTACGAACTGCTGCAATGGTTGTATCAGAAATTATCGATAAATTATCTCCAAACATTGCACCACCAATAACGGCAGCAATGGCCAATGTAATGGATACATGCGCTTGCTCACTGATTCCTACAGCAATAGGCCCTAGCGCAGCGATTGTTCCCATTGATGTTCCCATCGAAATGGAAATGAATGCGCCAATAACAAAGATTCCGACTACCACTAAGCTTTGCGGAAGCACAGAAAGCGCTAAGTTTACCGTTGAATCAACAGCTCCCATGCCTTTAGCAACTTGAGAAAAAGCACCTGCTAAAATAAAAATAAGCACCATAATAATGATATCAGGATGCCCTGCTCCTTTAGCAAAACGCTCCACTTTTACATTAAGTGAATCTTTGCGGTTCATAGCCAGCGCCACGATGGCTGCAATGATAATGGCTACTAATACAGGCAGCTTATAAAAATCTCCCGTTATAATTCCTGATCCGACAAACAGGACTAAAAAGACGCCCAGCGGTAACAGCGCCCAGCCGTTTCCTTTTTGTTGTTCCATTCTTAACACCTCTTGTTTACGTAATAAAAAAAGACCTCTTCTTATTGATAAGAAGAGGTCTCTTATTTGTATCATAAGATTACCC
>NZ_JBFULJ010001289.1:0-793 GCF_056400385.1 Priestia sp. P5_B4 | reverse complement strand
GTGCCAGCAGCACGATGGTAACAATGGGTGCTATAATGGCTGTTAAAAACAGCGGCAAGCTGCTTGCATCCACTGTATCTATTTCTTCAGCTTGAACCATTGTTCCTTTTTTCACTAATCGTTTGGCCACTAGATAAGTGACCGCTACGCCAAATACAGCGGGAATAATTCCTGCAGCCATCACGGATGTAAGCGGAATATTAAATGCATCCGAAGCAGCAATAGCGTTAGGATTAGGAGACATTAAATTTCCTGCCTTTCCTCCTCCAATCATTGCTAATAAAATAGCAGGCTTTGACATACCCGTACGTTTAGCAATGGCTAAAGCAATAGGCGCCACTGTGATCACAGCCACATCAACAAACACACCTACTGTCGTAAGAATGAGTGTGGCTAGCGCTAGAGCTAAAAGCGCTTTTGTTTCCCCTAGTTTTTTTACAATGGTTTCTGCTATAACCGCTGCAGCACCCGATTCTATTAATACCCCGGCCAATATACCAGCTGCAAGAATCCGCAGCACTGCGGGAATGATGCCTTGTGCCCCTTCAATCATTAAATTAACGGTATCAGCAATATTAACTCCGCCAATCAGTCCGCCAAGTAAAGCTCCGGCTATCATTCCGTATGCGGGAGCCACTTTCTTTAAGATTAATATAATAGCAATTACTAATGCACAGATCGCGCCTAACGCGCTTACTTGAACGTCCATAAAGCCATCCCCTTTCTTATTTCTCCTGTCCCTAATGTTAATTGTAAGCGCTATCTTATATTCTTTCATTAGTCACTTCAACAG
>NZ_JBFULJ010001288.1:0-793 GCF_056400385.1 Priestia sp. P5_B4 | reverse complement strand
GTTTGCGCTCAGCTGCTAAGGCATGCAAAACTTCAAGTTCGGTAAAGTTATCAACAACAAAACAGCCAATATTCGCATCAAGAGCCATTTCCATTTCTTCAATCGTTTTATTATTTCCGTGAAAATGAATGCGTTCAGCTGGATATCCAGCTTCAAGCGCTGTAAATAATTCGCCTCCTGAGACCACATCTAGTGACATATCAAGCTTCGTTAAAAGGCTAGCCATTTCCATACAAAGAAATGCTTTCCCTGCATAGGCGATTTGATATGAAAATCCGCTTCTTCGAAAGGCTGAATGGAAGGCCTTGCATTTCATTTCAATTAATTCTTGATCGTAGATGTATAGGGGAGTGCCGTATTGTTTTTTCAGTTCGACCGTATCGCACTGCCCAATTTCTAAATGATTGCTGCTGTTAATTTTACTCGTTCCATGTAAGTACATAATCCGTATCCCTCCATTTAAATCATTCAACTATAACTTTGAACTTTGATGGTCAGTAGAAAAACACAAAAAAGACCCGTGAAGTGATGTTCACGCGTCTTGGTTTCATAATAATAAAGTATTATTACATTCTAGGCATCAACATCTCTTCAATAGCTCTCCACAAACCAAATGGTTTGTGACAGCTCAGCATTTATTCAATACTGAACCAGTATATGAACACAATGGATGTTTATATACTTCGGCACGAAATCCCTTTTACTTATCTTCACTTTTCATTGACTAGACGGAGGAAAAGGAAATATAATAGGAATTACATCTAAATATAATTTTCCTCTCTGAGAATAGAGG
>NZ_JBFULJ010001287.1:0-794 GCF_056400385.1 Priestia sp. P5_B4 | reverse complement strand
GGTTTGGATTACTTTTTTATCTCCCAGCAGCAAGGGATGACAATATAATTCAACATTAACAGTTGTCCCGTCCAATCTAAATATGGTTTCCTCAATAAGCTCTGCTGGACGTTCATAAGCAGATTGGATTCTTTTCCTTATTGCTGCTTTAGATGTTTCTTGAAATATATCTAAAGGACTGGCACCTATGATATCTTCCCTTTTTCCTCTAAAAAAATGTTCAGCTGCGTGGTTAACATATATAATCTTATGATTTGAATGAATAATGAGTGGATCTAACGCATATTCAATGACTTCCTGATAATCAATACCCGAAATGTTTTCATTCATAATTTTCACTCCTTAATATGAAGGTTAGACTACTATTTCAAATTTATCAAGGGTTCAATTGCTTGTTTAAGATCTTAAAAAATGATAATAAAGTTTTTTTTGAAGTTATAAATAAGAAATAATAAGAAAATAGAAGATTAAAAGGTCGTCTGTCCTTTACAGAACAAAAATAAAAACAGCCCTTAGAAATGAATTCAAGGGCCCTCTCTGCATTTATTTAAATCATACTTTCTCAGGAGTTAAATCATGGTGTAAGGCTGTATCAGGAACTGTAGGATTAGGATGATTTTTTTTTCATTTCAAACGAGAATTCTTTTTGATGACGAAATATATTAATTCTTCTTTTAGATCATTTACAGAGTTTTATCTTTTCCTCTTTTGCCCTTTACCCTATTCTCATTTGAATGAATCGTTTGATCTCTATTTCTTTTTCTTCTACTAAGAAAATAGATAACAAAACCTAC
>NZ_JBFULJ010001286.1:0-796 GCF_056400385.1 Priestia sp. P5_B4 | reverse complement strand
ATTGTCAAGAAGGTGATTAGGTATAGCTGTTACCACATAATCTCCCTTAGGTATTATATTTCCCTCTATCATTGATTCATCTTGATTTTCAACATACATACCTAAATGGAGTACCTGACCGACTTTTAAATCATGACTTTCAGCAAATTTTTCAGACACTATTATACTATTCTCTTTATTACTTCCTTTTACATACGAGAAATGCTCTAGAAGTCCTTGCTTCTGCAATCTTTTCAAGTCAACCACATTGTAACGAATATCCGCAACCTTTTTTGAATTTAAAATCTCTCCTAAGCCCTGATTACTCATGTTGCTAACGCTTTTTACGTTAGGTAATTGTTCAGCCTTTCTAGTTAGTTCTTCTACATCTATTTTTGAATCATCAAGGCGAGTTTCCACAATAATAGGCATTGCATATTCTTTTTTTAAGTAGGTTAGTCCATTAATTTGTATGGTTCTAAATGTAATTGACCCAAATACAGTAATGATCATTAATCCGCATATTATTAAGATAATCATTGTGTTTTTTTTAACTTGGGGAATTAAGTTTTTTACCGAAATATAAAATTCTTTGCCAAATATTTTTTGTCCATATGGCAAAAACCATTTTAATCCTTTAGTCACTATGATAGGAAAGATTAGTATAAAGGCAAGCAAAACTAAAATAACTGTAATTAGCAACATCCCAGGTCCGTATGTGCCTCTTGTAGGAAATACCTGGCTTCCTATAACTAAAAATAAGGAGAGTGCTAATAGTACCTTAAAAACTACTATTCTTGTCTTGGAAAAACCATAG
>NZ_JBFULJ010001285.1:0-797 GCF_056400385.1 Priestia sp. P5_B4 | reverse complement strand
GATCCATAAACAGGTTAACTACCCCGTTGGTAAATAAATCTTGAAGAGAGTTAATATCATTCATGATCCTTACAAGAATAGAGCCTCCTGAACGCGTATCAAAAAACCGGTGCGACAGCCCTTGAATATGCGTAAATAAATGTTTTCTTAAATCATATATAACGTGCTGCCCGAGTTGGTTCATCCATTTAATTCGAAAGATATTCGAAATATAAGATAGTACATACAAGCTAAAGATTATGAAAACTAACTGCATGAGCAGCGTGCTATTTTTATCTTTTACAGCATGATCAAGCGTATATACACCTATCA
This sequence comes from Priestia sp. P5_B4, assembly GCF_056400385.1. NCBI lineage: Bacteria > Bacillati > Bacillota > Bacilli > Caryophanales > Bacillaceae > Priestia > Priestia sp. P5_B4. The sequence goes on along the minus strand of NZ_JBFULJ010001285.1, from coordinate 485 downwards.
AAATAGGAATAGCGAGTCTAATGACCGTTGTGATAATGACCATAAGAAACGAGAAAGGAAGCAAGTTTTTTCGATATGGATGAAGATAACGAAACAAGCGGGCCATTTGCTTCCAGTTAAACATCTTATCAATGATTTGATCTGTTTGATAATAAAAGCGCTCTCGCACAACTTTATTTTTTTCGGCTTCCATTCTATTCCTCCCTTGTTATACGTTCATCACTGACGTATTGCTTTCATATTGAATGTCATAAATATTTTTATAAATCCCTTCCTTTTGAATGAGCGTTTTATGGCTTCCTCTCTCTTTTATTTGACCTTCATGCAAGACTAAGATTTCATCGGCATGTCGCAAAGAAGAAAGGCGGTGTGCGATAATAAACGTAGTACGATTTTTCATCACTTCTTTTAAAGCCAATTGAATTTCTCTTTCTGTTTTCATATCAACAGCACTCGTGGCATCATCTAATACTAAGATGCTAGGG
>NZ_JBFULJ010001284.1:0-799 GCF_056400385.1 Priestia sp. P5_B4 | reverse complement strand
GCTCCAATCCTCACTAGCTGAAGGGTATCAAAGCCATAAGCCATAACAGCCGAAGCAGCTTCTGAAGCATAGCCGTGACCCCAGTGCTGAGGGAGTAGGTCATAGCCAATTTCCGCGCGCTTATGCTTTTGGTTCCACTGATTAAATCCAACTGTCCCGATTAATTCCCCCGTATCGAGCCGTTCAATTCCCCAGCGCATGCCTTTTTGCTTTCTGTAATTTTCAGCAAAAATATCAATCAGAACCAGAGCCTCTTGAATTGTTGTGAATTTTTCTTGCCCGTAATATCTAATAACTTCTTTCTGAGAGAAGCAGTCAAAGATAGTATCTACATCGACTTCTGTTATTTCACGCAGTGTAGTGCGAGGTGTAAGAAGAATAGGAAACATACTTTTCTCCTTTCTATTTTATATAGAAAGATTTCGTCAGCTCAGAGAAAATACCTTTTATTTTATTTTTTTGTTATAAATTAAGTGGAAATACGAGCTAAACGACTGAGAAAAAGACGGAAAAACTTCTAAATAACGCAAACAGTTGTTACGTACTAGCCCTAAAAACAGTATACTAAAAAAACAAATAGAGCTAGCTGCACGTAGAGCAGCTAGCTTTCCTATAAGAAAGAACCTATTTTTTAGTTAACTGATTGCGATCTTCAATTTGAGGAGGCTCTTCAAGCCATCTGTTTTGAATCATGACTTTACCGCCTTCTTTCGCAAAGAAATAAATATCTTTAGCCAGCTGCAGCATCTTCAGTGGCAAATCACTTCGTAAACTAAAAGCGCCTCCTAAAGCATTGCTT
>NZ_JBFULJ010001283.1:0-800 GCF_056400385.1 Priestia sp. P5_B4 | reverse complement strand
TTGTTATGCTTTTGACTTGCCCTCTCCAAACCTTTCCTTGTCCAATACTTTCAAGAACCCGAGGGTCATAGCTTACATCAAACAGTTCATATGATTGTCCAATTAGCTCTTCTTTTTCATAGCCGAATATCGTACAGAACATATCGTTTACATACATAATCGTTCCATGCGGATCCAGGACGCTTACGATAGCAGACTCATCAAGGGCATACTTCAYGTTTGCTAAATCTTTCACCGTGTTTTCCAACTTTATTTCAGCTGTCTTTTCCTTTGTAATGTCCTGAGCAATCAAGTAAATACCAATCCATTCATTTTCCACTATGATGGGCACGTTTGTAACATATAAATAAATCTTTCCTTGTTCTTTGTGCCACGCTTGGATTTCCTTGCTGTAGCTTTGGTCGTATATGATGTGATGAAAAGGCAAAGCACGGGCGTCAATCTTCAGTTCTTCTAGAAGCTGCCTGTAAGAACTATTGATGATCTCCTGCGCATCGTAGCCGAACATTTGCTCACAGGCAGGATTTGCTTGAACAATTTTACCGCTTAAATCCATCATGCATATGGCGTTTTCATGGTTCATAAAAAGCGATTTATACTGCTCCATGCTTTGGGCTAATTCTTTTTTTAACTTCTGGATATTTTTACTCATCACTAATAGGTGCGTACTATTGTCGGCATCATCAAAAATTGGAGTAAGCGTTGTTTCAAACGCTTCAGCTTCATATGAGAAGGTATTTATGTCATGGTAGATAACTGGCTTTTTTGTTTCCATCGCTTTCATATAGTTAGGGTAAAGG
>NZ_JBFULJ010001282.1:0-801 GCF_056400385.1 Priestia sp. P5_B4 | reverse complement strand
GGTAATTTATATGTTGAAAAAGAAAAGGTTTTTGATTTTATTTATTGTATTAATTTCTATTGTTTTTTTCTTTTTTATGCTCAAAGACGATGGAGAGATCAAAAGAGATAATATAGAAATAGGATATAAAACAAATGATGAATCTCAACAAATTATTAATCCACAAAATAAAGTGGATCGAAATAAGGAGGTAATTGTCTCCACACATTTTAAAGACAATTTGGGAAAAGAAAAACAAAATAAAAATTTTGCACTAAAATTAGCTAATATCAAGGATAAGAGCAATGTTTTAATGGAAGAAACTATTCCTAATGACGAGGGTACTTCGGGTTATGAATTTAAAATTAGCCCAGGGAAACTCTCTGCAGGAAAATACCAAATTTCTTTGTATAGAGATAATAATTTGAGCGTAGAAAAAGTCTTTACATTCAAATGATAGAGAATATACAGTCCGTAAAAGTATACATTTACGGACTTTTCTTTTGAATATAAAATCTCTCATTTTTATCGTTCGTTTAAGTTTTAAATAAAATTACGGACGTCTTCTGAAAATCGGGAACTTTTACGAACGTTTTTAGTGAAACAATAGGATAATAAATACAAAATGAGTATAAATTTGGAGGTAGGTCTTTTTTTTATTTTACATTTGAAAATTGATTGATATGATTCTTATCAGAACCTTTAGTTATGTTAGATAGGTTAGAGTTCTCTTGAAAGAGGCACTCTTTAGAAAGGTGGAGAAGCTGTCTCTTTTAAACCTCCAGCTTAAGAAGCTCACCCATATAGTTTATAGATGTATTC
>NZ_JBFULJ010001281.1:0-801 GCF_056400385.1 Priestia sp. P5_B4 | reverse complement strand
GAAAAACATTTTATAATACTTCTATTTGTTATATAAGAAAAAGCCGAGCTTACATTTTGAGTTCGGCTTTTTTGTTTATGTTTAATTCGTTCTCTTCACGAAGAGCTGCTCGTTATTAAATGTAAAACCACGTCTTTTTCCTCTCATTCATTTTCCACTATTACACTAGCCCCGTATAAAAACGTATCTTTATACGGGACTATCGATTTATTTTTAGTACACGTATTTTTGCCGCTTTTTTCATATACAACTGTTCAGAAACAAAACCTCTGTGCATACATTGAAGACAAAGGGGGAGGATACATTGGGAAAAACAAGTCGTATATTGAAATGGGTCAGCGGAGGATTAGAGGCTCTTTGGGGGATTCCCCTCCTAGGCGGCACCTTGGTTATAAGCCTAGCCTACACGCCGCTTATTCTAATGCTCGCATTGCACGTCGTAGGTTTAGTATTTGCGATTAAAACAAACAAAGTTCGGACAGGGCATATCATGGGAATTGTCTGTTCTGCTATTGCGTGGATTCCAATTGTCGGCATGATTATGCATATTTTAACGGCTATTTTCTTACTTATAGAAGCAGCCAAAGATAACGAGCTATCTGAAGACGCAGCATAAAAGAAAAGCCGCCTGATTTTTAGGTGGTTTTTTGTATTTAATACCACAGACTTGGAGGCTATATTGTTTTGGAAAATCCTTTTTATGTTAGAATATTAGAAGTATTTTCTAAAAAAGGGGGTAAACATAATAGGCAAAGCCAATCGAAAAAACAAAAGGCTTTTTACAGCAGGACTCATATTAGT
>NZ_JBFULJ010001280.1:0-804 GCF_056400385.1 Priestia sp. P5_B4 | reverse complement strand
GAAATCAACWGCGSTGTCAWAAGCAGTTCAGCTCATWTATCCCATTTGTTCGTCTTTAGATTGAATTAATTTCGTTATGTCTCAATGCCTTCTTATGGGTCTTTATACAAAGTGACACGCTACAAAATGATTAGAACCGACATCTTTGTAGTCAGGTGGAATATCTGCACATTTCTTCTGGGCAATCGGACATCTTGTCCTAAACTTACACCCAGAGGGAGGTGTAATCGGACTTGGTATTTCACCTTTCAAAATGATTTTTTCTCTTTTGATGGTTGGATCAGGTATCGGTATGGCAGATAAAAGCGCTTTTGTATAAGGGTGCAGTGGATTTGTGAATAATTCATCTCTTGATGCTTGCTCCACAATATTTCCTAAATACATAATAGCAACCTTGTTACACAGGTGCTCAACGACGCTTAAATCATGTGAAATAAATAGATAAGACAAATTTTCTTTTTCTTGAAGTTCACTAAACAAATTAATAATTTGAGCCTGAATTGATACGTCCAGTGCAGATACTGGTTCATCTGTTACAATAAATTCGGGATTTAAAGCCATGGCTCTGGCAATGACAATTCGCTGACGCTGTCCGCCTGAAAATTCGTGCGGGTATCTGTCTATATGGTAAGGAGATAAACCGCATTTTTCCATAATGGACAAGACGTGCTCTCTTACATTAGTTCGGGAAGCTAAATTATGTTGAATCATAGCTTCTCCAATTGCTTCGCCTATTCTAATTCGAGGATTTAAAGAACTAAAGGGATCTTGAAAAACGAGCTGTGACTGTAAACGGTACTGAAT
>NZ_JBFULJ010001279.1:0-805 GCF_056400385.1 Priestia sp. P5_B4 | reverse complement strand
GATGTAAGGGTGAAGTAGATAAAGGTGGTAATCCTTTATTTTATAAAGCCCTTATTACTGAATCCATTTCCTGTCCTGATCATCTAGAGATTTATATTTCTAGTGCATGGGAGAATGTTRACACGTTAAATAAAGAACAAGTKCAGAACATTTTTRATGAACTATCTGAATGGATATCAGCCAGTGAAAATMACCTCCATTRACCCTTTATCATGGTGAAAGAAGTAGCACTACCATGGGTATGTTCAAGATTTACAAATTGGTTATAAAAGAATTAGCATTTCTTATCTAAAGCCATATCTATTGTGGATCGTACAAGGAAGACTTTTCTTTATAGACAATGAAAAAATGACATTTCACTTTGGGATATTGATTATTTAAAGCTCACTATAATCAAAAAAATAAGGGGGATTTAAAATGGAGATTATTTATAATCAGAGAGAGAAATTGACCGATTTTATTAGAGATAATAACCAGAATTTCCAGGAAAAACTTTTATCAGAGGCGGTTAATGTAGCCTCTAAGATTACTGACATTTTAGAAACTGGAAATATTGATCTTTTAAAAAATGCTCAAAAGTTATCTCTATATGTCGTGGAGCAAAAAGAAGAACAACTCATTGCTTTCGCTCAGCAAGAAGGCGTAGCCTGGGCGGAGCACGCCTTAACTCTTGCCTTCAAACTTGAATGGGTACAGGCCATTAGGCGAACATTGTGGCATTTTATCTATCAATATGATCGAATAAATAACCATTTTAATAGCCGTGAAGAATTTTATGCCTTAGAGAAACGGCCTTAGAGAAACG
>NZ_JBFULJ010001278.1:0-805 GCF_056400385.1 Priestia sp. P5_B4 | reverse complement strand
CAATAGATTCGGGCTCAGTCAGCTGAAATAAAAAGCGCTTTGTCATTTCTGACAGAAAAATGGTTACTATTTCAGTGATATAGTTAATGCCCCTTTCCGCTTGATGCTCAATCCCAAGCGGCATATACATATAGCTTGGGACATCAATGGACCCTCCTTTTTCAAAACGGTCAGGTAAAAATTCACTTGGCTCTAAAAAATAATCTTCATGGCGATGCATCATATAAGGGCTGATTAACATAATCTCCCCTTTTTTGATACTGTAGCCATCTATTTGTATATCTTCACGTGCTTGACGCCCAAATAGCCAAAGAGGCGGATACAACCTCATGCTTTCAGCAATTATTTTGCGCATATAGGTCAGATTTTTGGTTGAAAGTGATTCGCCGCTAGCATAGGCTTGAATTTCTTTATGCAGCTGAAGGTGCTCCCTAGTATTTTGAGACAGTAAATGAATAGACCAGCTGCATACGTGCGTAATCATTTCATACATCGAAAGGAATATAGAATTTAGCTGTTCATATATTTCTCTTTCATCGCTGTCTTCTCCGTAAGAATTCAATATATACTGCAGTAAATCATTTCCTTCGGTTTTGTTTTGAACACGCATTTGAACGCGTTCAAAAAGGAGTTGTTCTAGCTGCTCATCTGAGTCAAGCTGGTGCAAAGGTAGACGAATATAAATTTTGCCTAACTTTTCTTTTTTTCTCATAAGCGCTTGAACATAGTGAATTTTATCTTTCTCCTCAATCGAAATGCCAAATACAAGTTGAAGGAGTACAGCTACGACTATCTGTCTTATGTC
>NZ_JBFULJ010001277.1:0-806 GCF_056400385.1 Priestia sp. P5_B4 | reverse complement strand
GTTTTCAAGATGTAGAGCACACCCCTGGATGGATGTATCGCGCGGCTTTTAGTGCCGCCAAGTCAGGACTAGCTTCTCTGACCAAATCGMTTGCTCTAGAAGTAGCCGAATACGGGATTACGGTCAATATGGTCTGTCCCGGAGATATTGTAGGGGACATGAAAGAAAGTGACATTATAAAAGCAAGATTACTAGAAGACAAGGAAACGCCTGTCGGTCGATCAGGGACAGGAGAAGACATTGCGCGTATTATTGAGTTTCTTTGTGATGAAAACTCAGATATGATTACAGGCAGCATTATATCTGCTTCGGGAGGAGTAGATGTTGTTCATAAAAGTAAAAAAACAAGCCCCTGATGTTGGCGCAGGGGCTTGTACGTTACAGCAGTGATTCTCCGCCGTCGATAAACATTTCACTTCCGGTAATATGTTTGGACGCGTCAGAAGCTAAAAAGAAGATTAACTCCGCTACTTCTTCGGGCTTAGCTGAGCGCTTAGCAAGCGGCTGATTGCCATTTGGATATTCAATTGGAATCGCCACTTCTTTTAATTTGTCTTCTTGACGGAATGTATTGCTTTCAATATTTGTATCAACTGCTCCTGGACAAATGACGTTTACTCGTATTCCGTATGTAGAAAGTTCAAGGGCTGCCATTTTGCCGAACGCCATTTGGCCAGCCTTTGAGGAACTGTATGCGCTCATGCCGATATTTGAAAATGTACGGTTGCCGTTAATTGAGCTAGTAATAATAATGCTTCCTCCCTGAGCTTTCAAATAAGGAATAGAATGCTTCACAGTTAAAAAAG
>NZ_JBFULJ010001276.1:0-813 GCF_056400385.1 Priestia sp. P5_B4 | reverse complement strand
GGTATCGCCAGTAGCACCCGTTGGTCCAGTAATGCCGGTGTCTCCAGTGGCACCCGTTGGTCCAGTAGGACCGGTATCGCCAGTAGCACCYGTTGGTCCAGTAAYGCCGGTGTCTCCAGTGGCACCCGTTGGTCCAGTAGGACCGGTATCGCCAGTAGCACCCGTTGATCCAGCAGGACCGGTGTCTCCAGTAGCACCCGTTGGTCCAGTAGCACCCGTTGGTCCAGTAATGCCGGTGTCTCCAGTAGCACCCGTTGATCCAGCAGGACCGGTGTCTCCAGTAGCACCCGTTGGTCCAGTAGCACCCGTTGRTCCAGCAGGACCGGTGTCTCCAGTGGCACCCGTTGGTCCAGTAGGACCGGTATCGCCAGTAGCACCCGTTGGTCCAGTAATGCCGGTGTCTCCAGTGGCACCCGTTGGTCCAGTAGGACCGGTATCGCCAGTAGCACCCGTTGGTCCAGTAGGACCGGTATCGCCAGTAGCACCCGTTGATCCAGCAGGACCGGTGTCTCCAGTGGCACCCGTTGGTCCAGTAGGACCGGTATCGCCAGTAGCACCCGTTGGTCCAGTAGGACCGGTATCGCCAGTAGCACCCGTTGATCCAGCAGGACCGGTGTCTCCAGTAGCACCCGTTGGTCCAGTAGCACCCGTTGGTCCAGTAGCACCCGTTGATCCAGTAGGACCGGTATCGCCAGTAGCACCCGTTGGTCCAGTAATGCCGGTGTCTCCAGTGGCACCCGTTGGTCCAGTAGGACCGGTATCGCCAGTAGCACCTGTTGGTCCAGTAACGCCGGTGTCTCCAGTGGCACCCGT
>NZ_JBFULJ010001275.1:0-813 GCF_056400385.1 Priestia sp. P5_B4 | reverse complement strand
CCCATTGTTACCATCGTGCTGCTGGCACTGCGACCGCTTTTTGACCTTAATATTGATCCAATGGTTGCGCTTCCTGCAGGAGGAATTGTTGGTGCTATTGTGATGAAAAAAGGAAAACAGCTTAATACATATGCTATTTCTGGATTAGGAAAAATGTCAGGTGTAGCCATTATGCTACTTGGAACGGGGACATTAGCAGGTATTATTGCTAACTCCCAGCTAAAAGACGTTATTATTCAAGGCTTGTCTGCCATTGGATTGCCCGCTTATGTTTTAGCTCCGGTTTCAGGTATTTTTATGTCAGCGGCAACCGCTTCGACAACGGCAGGAACAGCAGTCGCAAGCCAAGTTTTTGGATCGACAATTTTAGAGCTAGGCGTTTCTGCTTTAGCCGGAGCTGCTATGGTTCATGCCGGGGCGACCGTACTTGATCACCTCCCGCACGGAAGCTTTTTCCACGCAACGGGCGGAAGTGTAAATATGAAAATAAAAGAACGTTTAAAATTAATCCCTTACGAATCGCTTATTGGACTCATTATGGCAATTGTATCCACGCTGATATTTGGTGTATTAAAGCTATATGGCTAAAAACTAAAAGGAGTGTTTACGCATGAAAATTGTGATTGCACCGGATTCATTTAAAGAAAGCTTAACAGCTCTGAACGTTTGTGAAGCGGTTGAAAAAGGAATAAGAACTCATTTTCCTAACGCGGAGATTAGTAAAGTACCTATGGCAGACGGAGGAGAAGGAACCGTTCAGTCGCTTGTGGACGCGACGGGCGGACAAATCATACAAGCTAAAGTAACGGGACC
>NZ_JBFULJ010001274.1:0-813 GCF_056400385.1 Priestia sp. P5_B4 | reverse complement strand
GTCGTCCATGTCATCTGTTAAAAGGCCTCGGAAATCAACTGCCCAGAAGTTTTTGTATGCTTCTTCTTCTGTAATACCGTCTAATACCATTGCGTCACGAACTTGATCTGCAATACCGATACCTGCTGTACCCGGTCCAAAGATTAAAACGCGGTGGTCACGAAGTGGCATTTTAGACACTTGAACTGCTGAGAAAATAGCGGCAAGCGTTACAGCACCTGTTCCTTGGATATCATCATTAAACGTTAGAATTTCTTTTCCGTACTTGTTAATAATGTTACGAGCATTTACATTACCGAAATCTTCCCAGTGTAACAGTGCATTAGGGAATATTTCAAGAGATTTTGAAATGAATTGATCTACGAAATGATCATAGCGCTCACCGCGGATACGTTCATGACGGTTTCCGATATATAAAGGATCATTTAATAATTTTTCGTTGTTTGTTCCTACATCAAGAACAACTGGAAGTACTCTGCTTGGATCGATTCCTGCTGCAGCTGTGTATACGGCTAATTTACCGATAGCAATATTAATACCGCCAACGCCCCAGTCACCAATTCCTAAAATACTTTCTGAATCTGTAATAACCATTAAATCAATGTCTTTACTATTTGCATCGATATTTTTAAGAGCTTCTTCAATGCCTTCTACATTATCGATTGACAAGTATACGCCACCCGGACGGCGATATTCGTGGCTGTATTCTTGGATTGCTTGTCCAACTGTTGGTGTATAAACAACTGGAAGCATTTCTTTTAAGTGATCTTGCAATAAACGATAGAATAATACAGCATTACGGTTCTGTAAATC
>NZ_JBFULJ010001273.1:0-814 GCF_056400385.1 Priestia sp. P5_B4 | reverse complement strand
GAATGCTGATTAACGCAACAATATATAATACATCTGCTAAATTGGCTTGACTTTGACTAAACCATAAAAAAAGTACGGAACGATTTTTCACGACAATCCCTCTTTCTTTTTAGTATGACTGAAAAGAAAGAGAATCCTACACGTAATCAACCCCTTTTATATAGCGGCTTGCTTTTATCGACTTATTACAATCGTATGCTTTTTGCAGAACGAACCTTTTTTATATAGTAAAAATACAAACAGTTAAACAGTATCGTAAAAAATCAAGAAATTGTCGTGAAAACGAAGTTAGATTAACTATAGAATATCAGAGTTATAGAATCAATACTTTTTACATAATTTTCTTTTTCTTCTTCTTCACTTCTAAATAACCTAAGCTCGCCATATACATAGAGGGACGAGTACTCCTATTAAAATTTAACGTATAGGGTGAGGAATATTTTTTCGAGAGTGGTTTCGATTTGCTGTGGCAGCTTATTAATTGGACTAGGGCTAAACGGATTTATTGCTCCGTATCACTTACTAGACGGTGGACTTATAGGATTTGGACTTATCGTATATTATGTGYTTGGAACTCCTATCGGACTGTCCATTTTCTTTTTGAACGTACCTGTCTATTTATATGCTTTTTTTCGTCATCGTCAAAACTTTTTTTACGGAAGTATAGGTTTATTTGTTTCTTTTTTTATGACAGAATGGCTGTCTATTCTCGAAGGCACGCTAGAGCTTCCTTTGCTCTTTAGCTCATTGCTTGGAGGCGCACTCGTAGGAATGGGAATAGGACTGATGCTTCGCTACGGCATCAGTTCGGATG
>NZ_JBFULJ010001272.1:0-814 GCF_056400385.1 Priestia sp. P5_B4 | reverse complement strand
CTTTTTTCTTTGGTCCATGCGTTCTATCTTTCATTTCGTTTATTTTTTGCTGAATCAATGCCCAGTTGTTCTCTAATAACATCCGTACTTGTTCAGTAGACGTTCCTTTAGGAGCAAGGACTTCGACCGTTCCGTATCCGTCTACTTTAATCGCAAAAGAACTTTGATTTTTATATCGTATTTCATAATGGATACTCTGATTTGAAAAAGTGTGTATCATTTTATCCTCTATATTGTACGGTTAAGCCTCTTAGGAATTTTCGTGCAAAATTCTCTTTGCACGGTTTGTAATTTTTGTGGCCTTTTTTTCGTAATAAAGCACCTAATTCTGCTTTAGATACACGTATGCCACCGTCGTCGAATACTCCTAACATCTCTTCACTGGTTAGGGACAAAGCAATTTTTACTTTCTTTAATAAGACGTTATACATATTTTGATTGCTTTGAACCGGCGCTGGAGGTGCTTGCCCTGGTTTAGGGTCTTGTTCTCCTCTTTTAAAGGTAATAAAACCGTTTAAAAAAGAATCTAACATATTGTTACTGCACGTGATGTGTTCGTCCTCATGAACTGCATCCTCGTCTTCTTCGTCCGGCGTTCTCGTAAGGATCTTTAATACGTCTTCTTTTGTTACGTCTACTCCGCCAAGATTAAAGATCTCTACCATTTCTGTATTTTTTAAATCCAAGGCATATCGTAATCTAATTAAAATATCGTTATTATCCATTCTTGCTCCTCCTATAACTTGCTTGCTGTATGTAAAAATCATGACTGCCACAATCTGAACGAACTTGGTCAATATCAGTACAATTATAG
>NZ_JBFULJ010001271.1:0-817 GCF_056400385.1 Priestia sp. P5_B4 | reverse complement strand
GAGTATATCTCGATACGATTCATCGCACGGCTCCGTATCCAGCTTGGATTGAATATTTGCTGCTTTTAATCTTTGCTGGCTTTATCATTCTTTCCATTATGCTTCAATGGATGAAAGATCATGGAGAAACGGTTTTTGTGGAACAGGAAATGCCCACGTCAATTGAGGCAACCGTTCCTAAAACGGAAAGAGAGCAAAAGTGGTGGCTAGCATACAGCGGTATCTCCAGCTTCGTAGAAAGCACCGTTTATTTTCCTAGCTTTTATTTATATAGTCACTATATATTAGCCATTGAAAACACATGGGTATTGGCCGTTTTAATTGGTATTGGTTATTTCCTATCACAGCTAGCTTTCCAGCGTGACCGTTTAAGTGTCCAGACGCTGTTAGTTGGTATCGGGCTAGGCGCTTTATTTATCATGACGAAGTCAGTTGTCATTATAATCTTGTACTATGGCTTTAGCTTTTTGATTTATGATATTTACCAGCAAGATCGCAATCTAGTAAAAAGCACAGATGATCACTAAGAAACAACACGGCATAAAGCTGTGTTGTTTCTTTTTTTATAATTTATAAAAAAAGCTTGAAAAGCGCTTTCAATAGTCTTATAATTTAGATAAATCGATTTACTAAACCGGTTTAGTAAGTGGTTAGTTAGTATAATAAGAAAGGTAGGTCGATTTATGAACAGTATCATTATCCCGTTAAATGCATTTGAAACAACAGGCTTCCAGCACGCCATGATTGGAAAAATACATGAGCAGCAAGTACATGGAGTGATCTACTTTTTTCATTAACTCTCTTCTAATTTCCACTC
>NZ_JBFULJ010001270.1:0-817 GCF_056400385.1 Priestia sp. P5_B4 | reverse complement strand
CTCTAGCACTTTCAGTGTTGGACTAGCTTTCTTTTTTTACCTTTTTTAGAACGTTCATTCTAAAATTGTTATGAAACAAACCATCATAATGCATACTTAATCGTTTTTAAATTTCTAAGGAGGAACACAAAAATGACAAACTTTAAAATACCAACAGAATCAGAATTTATTGAAGCAGATGGAACTCGTTACGCATATAGAAAATTTGGTACACAAGATGGTATACCAGTAGTATTTCTTGTTCACTTTAGAGGAACGATGGAAAAYTGGAATCCAAACATGATTGAACCTATTGCAAATACACGCCCAGTAATCTTATTTGACAATAAAGGGGTTGGTGAGACCGATGGACTAACGCCTACTACAATTGCAGATATGGCAAAAGACACAGCAACATTTATAAAAGCTCTTGGATTAGAACAAGTTGACATTCTTGGTTTTTCCATTGGTGGCATGGTTGCACAAGAGCTAGCTTTACAAGAAGGAGATTTAGTAAGAAAAATTATTATGGCAGGTACTTCACCTGAATCTGGTATTAATCCAGATCCAGAGATTCTTGAAAGAATGAATCGTCACGGCGGAACGGAAGAAGATGGAATAAATGATTTTATGTTCTTTTTCTACGAGCAAACCAAAACAAGTAAATCTGCAGGAATGGCTTCACTACAAAGAATTTTCAATCAGAAAAAAGTAAACAGTTCAGAACAAGTAAAAGAGGCACAATTACAAGCCATTGCAAAATGGGCTAAACAAAAATCTAATCATGACTATGAATGGTTACAAAACATCAAACACCCTGTACTTGTTACTAATGGGG
>NZ_JBFULJ010001269.1:0-817 GCF_056400385.1 Priestia sp. P5_B4 | reverse complement strand
GACTGAAGAAGAAGAGCTGATAAACCAAACGTAGCGGCGAGTGTATGAACTAAAGAGCCGCTCGCTAAGCCTAACGCCATTTTATAGCCGCCCGTTTGTCCATCTGCCATCGTTCGTTTGGTAATAAGAGCAGTATCAATACCAGGACTCATAATAACAAATAGTGTGAGAATCAAAAAGGTGAAGATGTCGGTCATTTTTTTCTTCCTCCTTACTGTGATAGTATTAAACTATATTTTATTTATTAAATATAATTTAACATAAGTAACGCTATTTATTAAGTTTAATTTAATAAAATTAAATGTAATTAAACGTTTTTTTATGGAGGAATCATCATGGAAAACATAGATATTGGAAAAAAAGTAGAGAAATTTCGAAAAGCAAAGGGGCTAAGCAGTCGAGAATTAGCCAAATTAGCGGAGATTACGCCGTCTATGTTAAGTCAAATTGAGCGAGGATTAGCTAATCCGTCCATTTCCACGCTTAAAATTTTAGCTAAATGCCTCGATGTTCCTACTTTCAGTTTTTTACTTGAAGAAATAAATACCTCTCATTTAGTCGTACGGTCGAACGAGCGTACAACGATGAAAGTAAAAGAGTTAACGTATTCGCTAGTATCACCAGACTTTACGGGAAATCTAGCTACGGCGATTATGGAAATACCGCCGATGAAGTCTTCATCAGAATCTCCTTTAGCGCATAAAGGGGAGGAAGTGGCATATGTCTTAGAAGGAAAAATTAAGGTATCTTTGGAAGAGGAAGTATACGTGCTAGAAAAAGGAGTTCAAGAAGGCACGCCAGGCGACGGTGTCAACAT
>NZ_JBFULJ010001268.1:0-817 GCF_056400385.1 Priestia sp. P5_B4 | reverse complement strand
ACACCTACCTGATCAGCAAATCATGGCCGATGCTTGGTACCAAACATCCGGCGAAATGAAAGCTTTGTATTACCAAGGCTATAATACTGGAAAGCTTCGTTTAGATGAGGCGCTTGCAAAAAGTACCGATAAAAAGCCTGCCATTATTTTGGATTTAGATGAGACCGTGCTTGATAATAGCCCATTTCAAGCTTCAGCAATCAAAACCGGAAAAGGATTTCCTTATAAATGGAATGAGTGGGTGCAAGCAGCAAAAGCAAAAGCAGTACCAGGTGCTGTTGATTTCTTGACGTATGCGGATCAAAAAGGCGTAGATATTTACTATATTTCGGGCCGTACAACTTCTCAGCTTGAGGCAACAATTAAAAACCTAAAGAATTTACATATTCCTCAAGCAACCAAAGACCATGTGCTATTAACGGGTCCAAAAGATGAAGGAAAAGAAACGCGCCGTCAAAAAGTAGCGACGAATCATAATGTAGTCCTGCTGTTTGGTGATAACTTATCTGATTTTAGCGGCTTTGATAAAAAGTCCATTACTGATCGAAATAAGCTTGTAGAAGAGCAAAAAGAAACGTTTGGCCAAAAGCTAATCGTATTTCCAAATCCAATGTATGGAGATTGGGAAGGAGCTATTTATAACTACGACTACTCAATTTCGGACAAACAAAAAGATAAGCTTCGCCGCGAACAGCTTCAGTATTTCAACTAAAAAAGAGAGGCTGGGACAAAAGGTTTTTAACCCAAGTGAAAAACGAACAATCGATCAGCATGTGATCAACCGTTCGTTTTTTTTGTTATGGTGAATATAGTTTCA
>NZ_JBFULJ010001267.1:0-819 GCF_056400385.1 Priestia sp. P5_B4 | reverse complement strand
TGATAAGATCTGTCTGAAATGCTTCTTCAATAAAAGCACCTTCACGCTCTATTCCTTCTTTTACAAAACCGCATTTTTCATAACAAGCAATGGCTCTATGGTTGTATTCGAGCACTCGTAATTCGACTCTGTGCAAGTGAAGGTGTTCAAATGCATACGCAAGTACCAATTTTGTAACTTCAGTGCCTAGCCCTTGATTCCAAACGGAGGAATCAAATAAACCAATTGCATACCGTGCGCGCCGGTCGTACTCGTTAACGGTCAGCCGGGCCTCTCCAACAAAACGCTGCTGATATTCAATGCACCAATTCAGCTTTTGAGACTTTATGTACTCGACGTGCCGCTTGGCATCTTGTAATGTAAGAGGTTTTAAGTTTCGGGTATCGCCTCCGTACATGCGAATAAGTTCTTTTGTTTGTTTGCATGCTAGATAGTCATTTACATCGCTGTCCTTTGGTTTTCTTAGTATCACGTTTTTTCCTTTTAAAAGTGGTGAAACATTATTCATTTGATGCATCCTTTCTTTTCTAACATTTAAAAAGGTATTCCACTTGTTTCTTAAAAAACCTGCTTTTACGTATAAAAAGAAATTGAGACACAACTATGTCCATCGAATCTCAAGACAAACAAATGGGATCAATGTGCTAGTATGGAGTGCTTGTTACACCGCGGTTGATTTCCGTGCAAGACTTGGCTTCTCATTAACTGCTCTACATATATGAAGCAAGCCTACGTTCATCCTACAAATAAAAAAATCCGAACGAGTTGGATTCTCAAGCAAGAATCTCGATTCATCGTTCGGATCTTCCTTCAGCTAAA
>NZ_JBFULJ010001266.1:0-821 GCF_056400385.1 Priestia sp. P5_B4 | reverse complement strand
CAATGATACGAAGCAAAGATGTTTTTCCAGAACCGGACGGACCGAGTAAAGCTACTAATTCACCCGTTTGAATATCAATGTTAATAGAATCCAGCGCTTTAAAATCACCAAAGTTCTTTGATACGTGCTTAATATGGATACTCATCTCATAAGCTCCTTCCYTTTTAAATATGTTTGGCCTTCCACTCAATAATATTTTTTATAATTAATGTAAAAATAGCCAAAACTGACATTAAAGATGCTACCGCAAACGCTGCTGCAAATTGATATTCATTGTAGAGAATTTCAATATGAAGAGGCATCGTATTTGTCATTCCTCGAATGTGCCCAGACACAACGGATACAGCTCCAAACTCTCCAATTGCGCGCGCATTACATAAGATAATGCCATATAATAAGCCCCATTTAATATTAGGTAACGTCACTAGAAAAAAAGTTTTGAAACCGCTAGCTCCTAACGTTAACGACGCTTCTTCTTCGGCTGACCCTTGAGCTTGCATGAGTGGAATCAATTCTTTGGCAACAAACGGAAGCGTTACAAAAAGAGTAGCTAATATAATACCGGGAATAGCAAATACAATTTTAATATCTTGATTAAACAGCCATTCTCCGAATAACCCTTGTGCACCAAATAATAAAATAAAAACCAATCCAGCAATAACAGGCGAAACAGCAAACGGCAAATCAATAAGCGTAATTAAAATATTCTTTCCTTTAAAATCAAACTTTGTAATTAACCATGCAGCTACCACGCCGAAAACGGCATTTAAAGGAACAGTAATAAGCACCACAATTAGCGTTAGTTTAATAGCAGCCAAAGC
>NZ_JBFULJ010001265.1:0-821 GCF_056400385.1 Priestia sp. P5_B4 | reverse complement strand
GTTAAAAATATTGTCAAAAGAGCTTTTTTCATTACTATTGGTTCACTTATTATGGCTTACGGGTTAGAGGCTATCTTAATTCCAAATCAAATTATTGATGGTGGCGTAACGGGCTTGTCCATGATATTAAGTCATATAACACCCATCAACCTTAGTATCTTTCTAATAATTTTAAACTTACCTTTCTTTTTCCTGGGATATAAGCAAATTGGACGTATCTTTGCTTTTAGTATGTTATATGGAATAGTCGCTCTTTCTATAGCTACTTCTTTCATGCATGATGTTGACTCTATTGTACATGATAAGTTGCTGGCGGTTGTTTTTGGAGGTTTGGCATTAGGATTCGGTGTAGGTTTGACAATTAAAAATGGTGGCGTTTTAGATGGTACAGAAACATTAGCGATTTTAATTGAGAAGAGGGCACCATTTTCTGTTGGTGAGATCATCATGTTTGTTAATGTAATTATCTTCTCAATTGCAGTCTTTGTGTTCGGATTAGAAAATGCTTTATTTTCTATGCTTACTTATTATATTGCCTTTAAGACTATTGACGTTGTAGAAAAAGGTTTGGAAGKTATGAAATCCGTGTATATCATAAGTGATAATAATACTGAGATTGCGGAGGCTATTACAGAGCAACTAGGTCGGGGAGTAACTTATTTACATGGAGAGGGTTCTTATTGTGGTATAGATAGGCGTGTTATTTTATGTGTTTTTACAAGGCTAGAGGAAACAAAGCTAAAAGATATTATTAGAGAGTTAGACCCTCAAGCATTTATTATTACTTCGGATATAGCTTCAGTTCTTACTTGCCAAGAAAT
>NZ_JBFULJ010001264.1:0-822 GCF_056400385.1 Priestia sp. P5_B4 | reverse complement strand
TCACTTCACTTGTGTCGGTATAAAAAGTAGATGTCGTAACTTTAACAATTCTTTTTCTGCCGTCTGAATCGAGAATATAGCTTTCTACCTCTTCCATGTCTTTCCCCGATGCCAATGTGTGAAGCAAAATAAAATCTACGCTTTCAGATTTTATTGGTAAATCTTCTAAATTAACACCAATCATGTCCTGGCGCTGAAAAGCAACCATTCTTTCAAACTGCTGATTCACGTATGTAATTTTACTCCTTGGGTCAATTGTAATAATTCCATAAGGAATTCCTTCTAATACATCGTGAAGGTATCTCTCACTTTGCTCAAGCATTTTTTGTTTTTCATAATTGCTGTTTCCCATTTCAATAATTGTACGTGTCAATATACTCAACTCATCATCCCTTGCCGGCGCTTCTTTATTTAATGGCACGAACGTTTGAGAATTCCGGTACGTTTTTGCATAGCTTGTAAGCTTGACGATTGGCTGTAAAATATTTTTGATGCCTAACCATATAAAAAATAAAGCAAGCAGCAATATACTAATAAAACTAACGCGCAGTAAAAGAGATAATTTATGTAAAGGAGAAAAGGCTACGTTAGTCGGTACACCGTAAACCAAGTTCCAGCCTTCTTGGTTCGTTTGATAAGCTGCTAAACTCTCTTGTCCATTATGATTTATTTGAGTATAGCCAGAAACGTTTGGTATTTTGTCTACTGAAAACTTCTTGTTAAGCTGCTTATCGCTTGTAGATGCGATGACATTTCCTTTGCGATCCGTTAAAAAACCGAAGTGTCCTCGTGACAGGCTGACGCTTTTTAACACCTCTGATA
>NZ_JBFULJ010001263.1:0-823 GCF_056400385.1 Priestia sp. P5_B4 | reverse complement strand
TCTTTATCCAAATGAAGAATCAAACTCATAACATAAGACAATAGAAAAAGTTTTCTATTGTCTTATGTTTAGGTGGAAATCTCTTTTCTAAAATGTATTTTTTTAATCTATTCGGCTAGTATAGTAATGAACAAAATTGCTTGTCCCCTTTGATCGTCTGTTAGAAAAAGTTGAGGTAACTCATTCAACATGATAACCAACTATTATTTAATGGATTTAGTTGCCAGATAACAAGGCATATATTCAGTGATTCTCCCTTTGTGGTGATGATCTTCATAAAGAGCTTGTAGAGTGAATCCAGCTTTTAGCTGTCCCCCAATTTGAGTTTCTAAAGAATGACTAAACTGTGCACCGCCATTCTTTATAAGTTCTTCATCATTTTCTATCGTACTTTTAGTTCCGTCATAAGGTAATTTATGAACTACTTGTAATTCTTTCTCATCTTCTCCAAATAAATAGAGAGCAGGGTTTGCAAAGCCAGATAGCAGAACGCCACCTTTTTTAAGAACTCTAAAACATTCTTGCCAAACGTGTTCAACATCTTGAATATAGCAGTTTGATACGGGATTAAAAATCATATCGAACGTCTCATCTTCAAAGGGAAATGTCTTACTCATATCGCCTTTAACTAAATCAATAGAATAGCCTTCTCTAGCGGACACCATTTTTTCTAATTCTAATTGTTTATCAGAGTAGTCAAACACTGTAACTTCTGCATGCTGCGCTGCAAAGACTGGGCATTGCTGTCCTCCTTCACTAGCAAGTCCCAATATTTTTGCTTTTTTAAATGGAATAAACCAGTTATGTGGAACAGGCTTACAAG
>NZ_JBFULJ010001262.1:0-827 GCF_056400385.1 Priestia sp. P5_B4 | reverse complement strand
TACGCCGTTAATATCCTGAACATCTTTCACTTCTATTTTTCCATCTTTATCTACTTGGTCCAATACAGTAATTTTCTTGTCGGGTTTTTCAACGGTTTCTCTATGGCTTTCTTTTTGTCCGCATGATGTTAAAATAAGAAAAGTGCTTGCTATATATATCATTAATCTATACCGTTTCAATAACGGTTCACTCCTTTTAGCTAACTCATTTCTCTTTTTTCAAAGGAAACGACACTTTGAAAATCGTCCATTTAGAATCAGAATGATACAGCTTGATAACGCCTTTTTGCTTTTCAGTTAAATCTTTGGCTAATGCTAAGCCAAGGCCTGTACCTCCGGATAAACGCGACCGATCTTTATTTACGGTGAAAAATGGTTGAAATAATTTCTCTTCTGCTTCGGGTGGAATTCCTATTCCGGTGTTAGCTACATCCACAATAATAGAATTCTCTAAAGTGTAAGACGTTACTTCCACTTTTCCGCCTGGTTCATTATATTTAATAGCATTGTCAATTAAATTGATAAAAATGTGTATTAAGCTTTCACAATCAGCCCAAACAACTGCTTCTTTGATATTTGTATGAAGAGTCAAATCAAATTTAGCTGCTTTTCCTTTCATACGATCGCATATGTCTTCTAGAAGCCGCTTCAATTCAACTTGCTCTGGCCGCTGCTCGAAATCATATTTTTCAAGCGCTGAAAGCTTTAGGATTTTATCTACCATTTCATGAAGGCGATTCGTTTCTTTACGAATATTCTGCACGCCGTCTTCCATAAGCTGAGGATCATCTCGATACATATCAAGTAAGTCAACATAAGCTTTGATC
>NZ_JBFULJ010001261.1:0-827 GCF_056400385.1 Priestia sp. P5_B4 | reverse complement strand
GAGCATGTTTCGAAAAAAACAAACGAAAACATGCCCTTAATTGAATAAAGTAAGAATTTAAATAAAATATGGATCATTCAAATCATTATTGTTAATAACTACATCTGCACTAAATTGTGGTTGATGCTGCATGATACCGTTTAATAAACATTTCCTTGGCTTTTTCATAACTTCCAAAGGCTTGTTCTTCTCGTTTGGCGCCTCTCTTTCTAGCTAACTCAAAGTCAGCACTAACGAATATTTTAAAATCGTATAGGTTGCGTAAATGTTTTTTAAATAGAAAGGTTCCGTCTACAATTAAAATCATATCCTTACTTGCTCGTTGAATATTGGGTTTAACATACTGATCTGTCGTTAAGTCTAAAGAAGCTATTTGATAATGAAAGTTACTCCCGGTTCCTAAAGGAATTARAAGCTTATSCTTAAAYGATTCATAATCATGRGCATCTTGGTAATAGCCAAGAGCTGAYTCTTTTCCCTGACGGTAACGAATAGATCTCGRRTTATGAAAATGATCTATACTTGTTCTAATCACATTCTTTYYYCTATTTTGRAGTTCCTCAGYGAGTTCATTAGCAAGTGTTGTCTTTCCTGARGRTGTAATTCCAYTAATTCCTACTCGTATGGGGTGTCTTGTYTTTARGTYCAATAYTTYATTRGCTAATTCAGAWATAAGTTTTTTTCTTAACATGTRATCTCCTTTCYAAACACTGATGCCTTTATTTTTCTATCTATAATATGAATAAYCTYTTATTWTTCATCTCGGTCAATAGCACAATATGTGCTCTTTTTCCTTACCAATGTAAGTAACAGCGCCTCATACATTC
>NZ_JBFULJ010001260.1:0-827 GCF_056400385.1 Priestia sp. P5_B4 | reverse complement strand
GTTTACAGCTAGTCTTATCTACCTTTGTGCATATAGTAAAAGCCAAGGACTGCAGCCTGTAAAACTTATTTTAACAGGCGTAGGTTTTTCGATGGCTCTTTCTGGAATGATGGTGGTGATTATGTCATCAGCTGATCGTGCTAAAGTTGATTTTATTGCTAAATGGATTGCAGGAAACATTTGGGGGACAGACTGGCCTTTTATATGGGCACTTCTACCTTGGCTGCTTGTCTTGATTCCTTTTATATTGTACAAAGCAAATTCATTAAACATTTTTAACTTAAATGAAGCTGCAGCTATTGGAGTCGGTATCGCTATGGAGAAAGAGCGTATCACATTGCTTCTAGCCGCGGTTGCATTAGCGGCAGCCGCAGTTTCAGTTACAGGCGGCGTGGCCTTTATTGGGCTTCTTGCTCCTCATATTGCCAAAGGCTTAGTCGGACCGAGAAACCAGCTTTTTATTCCCGTTGCCATTTTACTTGGCGGCTGGCTCTTGCTGATTGCAGATACAATAGGACATAACATTGCCGATCCTAACGGTGTACCAGCAGGAATTATTGCCGCCGTAATCGGTGCTCCTTACTTTGTTTATTTACTTTTGAAAAAATAATAAACGAGGCTGAGAAATAACGAACCACTAATCAAACATTTCGATTAGTGGTTCGTTTTTCACTTGGGCTAAAATACTTTTATCTCAGCTTTAGTTTTGCTTTTTTTGTCTTTCATCTGCAGCGTTCGCTCTAGCCTGAGCTTCTAAATCGTCTTGGTCTGCTAATTCACGAGAAAACTCTTCGTCTACTCCATCTGCTTTAGATGCAGGATAATCC
>NZ_JBFULJ010001259.1:0-829 GCF_056400385.1 Priestia sp. P5_B4 | reverse complement strand
GATTTGACTACTCGTGAGACGCTGCAAAGTACTGCTTTTTCACTCATTGAAAACACTCCTTCAAACTGTTCTTGTATACATAAGAACAAGTAGTCAACATACATTAAACCATATGAACAGTTTGAAGGAGTGTTTTCAATGAGTGAAAAAGCAGTACTTTGCAGCGTCTCACGAGTAGTCAAATCACAGCACATTTTTCCAAATGACCTAAACAATCACCACACCCTTTTTGGAGGAAAAATTGTCGCTGACATGGACATGACGGCTTCTCTTTCAGCAGCTAAACATTCACGAAAGACGTGTGTTACAGCTTCCATTGATCACGTTGATTTTATCGAACCCGTCACCGAAGAAGATTTTATTTCATATGAAGCATTCGTTGTTGTTACAGGAAAAAGCTCCATGATTATTTTTGTTAAAGTGATTGCCGAAAATTTATTAACGGGCATTAAGCGTATCGCAGCTACTTCTTTTCTCACCTTTGTTGCATTAGAAAACGGGAAACCTGCCTCCGTTCCTCAAGTTATTGCTCAAACTGAAGAAGAAAAAAGCCTTCAAAAAGTAGCTCTTGAACGAAAAGAATCCAAAAAAACGCAGGTTGAGCACAGCAAAGCGATTGCGAGCATTTTATCTAAATCTTTGCGCAGCAGTAATTAAGCTCTTCATCTAAAAAGCAGCTGTCTGCTTTTTAGACGAAGTTTTTTTAGTTTTCACATTGTTATTTAATGTAATATGCGATATATTGGTTTTATGAAAAATAACATTCAACCTCTCAAACGACTTTCTTTAAGGGAAGAAGTCTATCAAACACTTAAACACAATATTGTCA
>NZ_JBFULJ010001258.1:0-830 GCF_056400385.1 Priestia sp. P5_B4 | reverse complement strand
AGTGATGCATCAATTGACACAGTGCAAGTAGTTTCTCTTTTGATTCTTTCAGTCTGCTTTTATTCATATATTCCGTAATTTCAATTCCCCAGTCACTTGACACTTCATAAACATAAGGAGTAGTAAAATGATGTTTTTTTATGTTTAATCGATGCATTTCATCTGAAAAGCATCTTCCAATAGTAACTATATCATCCAGTTCGTCATTAATAGGTAATTCTACATTCGAACCTATATAGGTGGCTAAACTCATTTGTATTCACTCCTTTTTCCTTCTGAATAATCTATTACATTTCATAGAATGAACCTAATAAAAACCTACATAGTATGATCAAAAAGGTTTTTCCTTAAATTTTATTATAGATGATCAGGTTTTATTCGAGCTTGACTATTATTCTATTTAATATAAAGGGTAAAATTCTAATTTTTATAAAAAGAAAATTAAGAAAAACKTAAGATTTAAGTAAGAGAAAAGAAAATTTCATTTTATACAATAACAATATAAATTGAAAAGGGGAAAATAGCAGTATTTTTTCAGATATCTACGACTTGTTTGACGAGATTGAAATGTATAGTATACCTGTTGACAAAGAAGATGGATTTTGGGCGTTCTATAAAACTTCCGCACAGAAAATATAGGAAGGTGAAACAAAAGCCATTGTAGAATGGTTTGTRGAGTGTCGAAATAAGGCAGACGGAAAGGGTAGTACGTTATCTACCTATTTTAGTTTTCATGATTATGATACATGCTATGATTTGCAAAATGATAAGTGGATTACGGATGGAGATAAATGGGAGGGTTAAACTCTAGCATTTGTTCACTCTTATGT
>NZ_JBFULJ010001257.1:0-831 GCF_056400385.1 Priestia sp. P5_B4 | reverse complement strand
CCCTTGTCCAGCACGCGCACGGCCGACTCGATGGTGTCGTCGGGTGCGACGAGGACCTGTTGCCAATCCTTCATCGCTTGTCTCCATGCACGGGCGCGCAGTCGAGGTCGCGGAACCGCTTGCGCGCCAGGCCCTCCAGCGGATGCGTCGCGAGCACGCGCACGATGCGTTCGGCGGCGCCACCGTCGCCGTAGGGATTGCGCGTGTCTTGCAGGCTTGCGCGGAACGCCGGGTCGTAGACCGTGCGCAGAGCGCCCTCGATGGCGTCGCGTGTGGGCTCGCAATGCACCACGCTGCTCGCGCGCGGTCGCCCGGCCTGGCGGTCGCCGATGTCGATGGTCGCCACGCCCAGGCTCGGCGCTTCGGCGACGCCGCTCGACGAATTTCCGACCACCGCGTCGACCTGGCGGGCGCAGGACAGGTAACGCAACTGCCCGAGCGACGCGACGGCACGGGCATTCGAATGCGCGGCGACGAAGGGGGCGATGCGATCGGCGATCGCGCGATTGCCGGCATCGGCGTTCGGCAGCGTGAAGATCAGGCGCGTGTCCTGCAGCGGCGCGAGTGCATCGAGCAATGCATCGAGTTGCGAAAGCGACGCCTCGGCCTCGAGCGTCACCGGATGGAAGGTCACCAACAGATTGCGATCCAGCAGCGGGAAGCCGAGGCTCGCTTCGAGATCCGCGCGCGACAGCAGCGGCAGGCGCTTGATCGCATCGGCGCCAAGGCCACCGACGAGGAACACGCGATCCGGCGCTTCGCCCAGTTGCAGCACGCGCGCGTGCGCATCGTCGGTCGCGACGCAATGCAGGTGCGAGAGCTTCGTCACCG
>NZ_JBFULJ010001256.1:0-833 GCF_056400385.1 Priestia sp. P5_B4 | reverse complement strand
ATGCCTCTATCATAGGTACAGCTACTTTATTTAAAATTAAATCTCCTTCCCGTCTAGTGTATCCTTTAGGCATCATTGTGTTGTTTTTGTCGATTACAATCGCTAGTAATTTTCAAGAACATCTTTATGAAGGGCTACACGTAGCGAGATTTCTTTTACATATGCCTCTTTTTGCTATCGTACCTATACTGCTTTTGATTATCGCCTTTTTGAAAAATAGGAAGAAGCAGCACAGATAGTATATCTCTAATAAATAGAAAAAATAGCGTTAAAATTATCGAGGTGATGTTCGTGTATATATGGTTTTATGATCATTTTATTAATACCATCTTATTTCCGCTTACTTGTATCATGCTAGTGTGCGTCTCATTAGGACTGTATGCTTACTTTAAGCTAAAAAAAATGAAAAATTGATACTAGATGTCTATTTCCCTCATTCAAAACAAGAAAGATACAACAAGATAAAAAGCAACTGTTATTCCCGCTGCAATTAAAGCTGGCTTTAATTTATACTTGGCATATTCAATAACAGATAAATCTAATATTTTGGCGATGGTATTCGTATCGTCGCTTAAAGGTGAAGAAAACGCTCCAAATGAACCGCTTGCAAATACGGCACCGATAATCAGCGGCAAAGAAAGATCTGCAGAACTTGCAAGCGATACGCCAAGCGGCATTAAAATCCCCCACGTCCCCCAAGCAGACCCGATAAAGTAAGAAATAGCAGCCCCAAATACAAACATAAAAGGAGTGACAAACATTTGAGGAATMCACTTAGAATGTGCGGTCACGAAATTCGAAAACCCCAAGTCTTCTGTAACAGCGGATAATCC
>NZ_JBFULJ010001255.1:0-835 GCF_056400385.1 Priestia sp. P5_B4 | reverse complement strand
CATACAGTAATAGGAGTCTACTAACAGAAAGGAGAAGATTTTTAATATGAGAAACAACTATCCTTATCAGCACTCTAATTACGGTGGCTATCAAGGGGCTATGTATCCTCAGCAAGGTAGCTGCGGTTATCCTCAAGCTAAACCTTGTGGCCAATTGCCTCCTCAAACCATGCCTGCTCAGTATGACCCAGTTAAACAAAATACATCTTTTACTGGTCAAGATGTGTTTGTGCCAGTGGTGCATCCTAGTCATACCACAAATGTTTATCAAAAAAATTATAAATATATGCACTCATTCCCGCATACAGAATCCGTTGTATATCAGGAAACGCATCACCATTTTTGTGCTCCAAGCTGCCCTCCTAGACCTCGTCCTTGGTACTAATAGCCAAAAAAGCCTCTTCATTTTAACAATGAAGGGTTTTTACTATGTGAAATTTAGGATGTTATCTAGCTATTGTTAAACAAAGTAGCCTATTTTAGACCAAAATCCAATCGATATGAGCTATGTCTACATATAATACCTTAACCCATGTATATTTAAAGTTTTTTCCTTTAGTTAAATACCACGAAAAGAGGTGTTTGTATGTCTAGTTATGGTGGAGCAGGTTCTGGTTTTGCTTTATTAGTTGTTCTGTTTATTCTTCTTGTCATTATTGGATGCAGCTGTTACGGCCGYGGATTTGGCTATTAATAAGAATAAAAAAGTCTTTCTCTAATTTGAGAAAGACTTTTTTATTCTAGGTTATGCGGGGTTGCTTTTATAGGCAATAGAACTGATTGGGCGGAATTCAAACAATCTATTGCAGAGGGAGTAAAACTCATATATGGGATC
>NZ_JBFULJ010001254.1:0-836 GCF_056400385.1 Priestia sp. P5_B4 | reverse complement strand
GATACAGAACCACAAGGTTTATTAGATCAATTCAATACATATCAACCTCCTTCAGTTAAAACATATATCACAAAAGCACAAAGCTAACAAAAAAACAGGATTAGACACTATCTAATCCTGTTTTTTGTTAGCTTAAAATATAATTTCGTTTACTTCTTTTAATGTAACGAATCTGCCACCTAGCATATTATTATGATGTTCTACTATTTTAGAAGCTGAAAGCACAGCCGTATCAAATGTGCTATGGGCATCTTTTACTAAGATATTCTCTTTATACCCTAAGCTATATGCTCGTCTACAAGTAGTATCCAAACAAAATTCAGTTTGCATACCTGCAATGACTAATTTTTCGATTTCAAGTTCCTGCAGTTTTTTATGTAAAGTTGTTTGATAAAATGCGTCCCAAGAAGATTTTTGAATAACTGTGTCTGTTGGTAGGGGGCGAACATCTCGATGGATTTCCCATGTGACTTTTCCTTCACTAAGCATACTATCGAAACTGGAGTCTGTATGTTGTATATAGATAATTGGCACATTAGATTTGTGCGCTTTTTCCCTTAGAGAAGTAATATTTTTAAGTACTTGCTGTTCATTCCATAAAGACCCACCTTCATAAGAAAACATAATATTTTGAACATCTACAAGCAACAAAGCCTTTCTTTTACTCATTTGATTGTATCCCCCTATTGATTTTTGTGGTAAAAAATTCAAAATAATATTATATCAAATTAAAATCTTATATTATATAGCTTGAACTTATGAAATCTATTCTTCTTCGAGGTGTATATAATATGCACATGAAATCTATTCTTCTTCGAGGTGTATATAATATGCAC
>NZ_JBFULJ010001253.1:0-838 GCF_056400385.1 Priestia sp. P5_B4 | reverse complement strand
AATGTGTACTGATAACTTCTGAGAAGACACCGAATACCGGTAAAATAACGATATATACTTCAGGGTGACCCCAAATCCAGAATAAGTTAGCCCACATCATTGGAAGACCGCCGTTAGCCATTGTAAAGAAGGCTGTTCCGAATACACGGTCAAGTGTCATAAGTGCAAGCGCTACTGTTAATACAGGGAACGCGAAAATAATAATAATTGATGTGATGAAGATTGACCAAGTAAACATTGGCATTTTCATCATTGTCATGCCAGGGGCACGCATTTTTAAGATTGTTACAAAGAAGTTGATACCAGTCATTAATGTACCAGCCCCAGCAATCTGTAGTGAAACGGCATAGAAGTTATTTCCGATACCTTCACTGAATTCTTTACCTGCAAGCGGGAAGTAACTTGTCCAACCTGCATCAGGAGCTCCTCCGATTACGAAAGAAAGGTTAAATAGCATTGCTCCCATAAAGAATGTCCAGAAACTAATTGCGTTTAAGAACGGATATGCTACGTCACGCGCACCAATTTGTAATGGAACGATTACGTTCATTAGTCCGATAATAAATGGCATTGCCATGAATAAGATCATGATAACACCGTGAGCCGTGAAGACTCCGTTGTAGTGATGTTCATCTAAAATGTTCATACCCGGGAATGCAAGCTGCATACGCATCATGATTCCATCGATTCCGCCGCGGAAAAGCATTAATACAGCTGAAAGGATGTACATGACACCGAGTCTTTTATGGTCAACTGTTGTTAACCATTCTGTCCATAACCATTTCCATTTCTTGAAATATGTTAAGACAAAAACGATACCGATGACCGTCATAGCGAT
>NZ_JBFULJ010001252.1:0-839 GCF_056400385.1 Priestia sp. P5_B4 | reverse complement strand
CATTTATACAACATTTTATTGTAAGATAGATTAGTTGCATATGAATCAGATATTAAAGTTCATACTAACTAACTTACTTACCTATTATTAGTGTAAGGAATCAAGAAAGAGTGAGGGAAAGATCAAAATGTCTAAGACAAGGTATAAGAACCAAAAAGAATCCAATGAAGCAATTGCGAAAGCTCATATAGAGAACGATTATACAAATCGTCAGAATAAGCTGTTGCTAGTATCAAAAGTTAATTACGGAAAAATAAATTCAAAGGTATACTACTCGTCAGTAGACGACAAAGGTATGAACCTTTATGAATTTAGCAAGAACGCTGAACGAAATTTAATGTTAATTGAGCGGTACGAATGGGCTGATTTCTCTAGCGTTACAATTGACCATAGCATTACAAAATCAGCATTTACATTTGTCGGTCATGGTGAAAATAGGGATATTACAATAGAAGTAAAAGGAAAGGAAGTAGAGCATGTTATTCGTAACCATTCTTCTATGGAAGTTAACGTAGTAAAAAGACCTGTCTGGACTAAAGTATTAGGATATCGTTCACAGACAACTTGGAAAATGTTTATGGCTTCTACTGTTTACACCTTAATTCTTTTATTCATATTACATGCCTTATTACCAACAGCTACTCATAATTTTATTATGGGACTAGCTTTACTAATTCTGTTTTTAAGCATCATAGGCTTATTTATTGGATTAATAAAGCCAAAGTGGGCATTGCCTAAATTTAAAGTCAAAACAAGAAAACGTGTATTATTTTCTTATCTATATTTAATTCTTAGTTGTTTTTTTATTGCCGGAGTCTTTAGTGATGGAGAATCAACTT
>NZ_JBFULJ010001251.1:0-839 GCF_056400385.1 Priestia sp. P5_B4 | reverse complement strand
GTAAGAAAGAAGTGCCATTATGAGAAAGTTAAAACCCTCTTTTCAAAACCTAGTCAATGAAAACAGACATAAAATACTAGAAGATAAAAAGGTCATGGAAAAGATTGAAGAAAAAATTGAAGCTCGCCAGGAGCAGGCTATAAAGATGAAAACGAAATAAGAGTAGAATAAAAACATCCTATCTAAACGGATGTTTTTTTGTATTGTACTGCTGTCGCATTTCTAGGTAAATGTCTTTTTACAGGATATTTCATCTGCCATGTCGAATCTAGCAAGTCACAAGGAAGGGGCTGTTAATATGAATTCAAAAGAACAAAAGAGGTTGGCAATTACTAGAGAACTAATGGGGAATGCTAAAGAACGAACTGATTTATCTTCTGAGTTAGAACAAGACTTAGAGAATTTAGGATTACAACGACGAATGAAACAATTAGAGTTAGAAAGTAAGTTCCTAGAAAACCAGAACGATGAACTAGTTTAATTTACAGCACCCGTTCAGAGGTGCTTTTTCATCATTTTAACACTTTTACGTCAGAATCCCCTATCTATGATCAATGCGTATTTGTCTACGTTTCGCACTTTGTTTATGACAAAATCCCCCTACCTTTTTGGAGCAAAACATGTTATAATACGTTTAACCAATACTTTAATTTCGAAAAAGGGTGCGTTTCTTAAAGGAAACGCACCCTTTTTTATTATAATTTACGCAGGCTGAATGTTATTTTCCAAGTCATTATCGTTTTTCTATTAAATAGCTGAGATATGATATAATGAGAATATCTTTCGATTTCAATGCACATGTTATCTCAAGAGGCCAGACTGGTTTTAACTAGTCTGGC
>NZ_JBFULJ010001250.1:0-840 GCF_056400385.1 Priestia sp. P5_B4 | reverse complement strand
GGACGTCTAACTCTTCGCTATTAGTTGTTTTCATATCAACTCTCCATTCTTAACTAAAGAAACCATAAGGAATTCCTAATATAATTACAAACGGTGCAATATACATAAATCCAAACATTATTTGGTCTAGAAAATGGTTTAAGCTCATTTGCTCGTAACCATCAGAAAAAGATAGTCCAGAAAGAACTAAGCTACCGCACAAGGTAGAAATCAAAAACGATATAACTTTTTTCATGATTCTATAATCTCCCTGGTTATTAATAAGTGTATTTTAACATTTAAAAGTAAAACAAGTGTAATTATGTTAAAATATAACTATATTTACTTTTTTGGGCGGTGAAATAGATGGATAATCGAAGCTTGGGATTAGTTCTAGTCGGTACAGGAACAGTCTTTTTGATTTTGACTTTAACATTACATATTACGGGATTACTATATGGTGTTATTTTAGGTAGCAGCATCGTATTAAATGTTTCAGGTGCAGGTATACTTATGAAGTTTATAGCTGATAAAAAGCTGGCTAATCTGTAGAGGCGTTATAAAGTAAGGTCTCTTTTTTATGAATTTTATGTTGGGATTTATTTTATGGGAATGTTTGGGGGTATCCTGCTTTGGAAATGAACTTTTTTTGGTTAGCGTTAGGATTGGCTGCCCTTGGTTATTTTATAGGCGACGGTTTAAAGAATTTCAGCAAACCTCAAAGAAAATCAAAATATCCTTATTTGATTAAAGAAAAAGATCTACACTATCACTTTCACTTAAGCAAAGGTGAAATTGAAGAACTGTTAACTAAATATCCCGGAGCTCCAAAGATAGAGCTGAAAGGGACTACCTATTATC
>NZ_JBFULJ010001249.1:0-841 GCF_056400385.1 Priestia sp. P5_B4 | reverse complement strand
ATTACCTACATATAAGAGAACAGCTTTCCCATCAGCTGTCAAAAGACATTAAAACAAACTCAAAGTATATTGAAAACTATGCGCCGCATACTGAACTTGAAGATGAATTAATAGAAAACGGTGATTTGACACGTCATGATTATGAAACGGTTCATGACTTTTTTCAAGAGCTCACTGGCGGCGTAAGCTCAGAATTAGACAGATATTCAACGATTATCTTGTTTGAAACGTATGAAGATGTATACGAGGTATTTATCACCGATAAGATTTATGAAATCATTCCAACTATGATCATGGATGACCTTCCTGCTTCATTTAAAGAAGAATATAAATCTTATACAAATGCTTCAGTAACAAGAATGGATATTATAAAAGCACTTAGAAGTGATTTATCGGATTTGGCCTATGAATATAAAAAAATGCTTGTAGAAGAAAAGCTTTCCGATGTACTGGAAGTTTCAGATCACAACTTAACGATTGAAGAGCATCAAGAAAGATATCAACAGCAGCTGGAAGAAAGACGATTACAACAAGAACGTGAACGTGAAGAAAAGAAAAAGCTGATTGAAGAAGAACAGCGACAGTTAAATTATATTTTTGGTGCAGAATACGAAATGGACCCAAGAAAAGAAACGGAATACATCCTTCATCTCGGTGATACAAACACAGGAAAAACGTATACGGCATTAAAGTCATTAAAAAAAGCTGCTTCGGGTAATTACTTAGCGCCGCTTCGCTTGTTAGCCTTAGAAGTTTTTGAAAAGCTGAACAAGGACGGAGTCCCTTGTTCCTTAAAAACAGGTGAAGAAGAAAAGATTGTTGAAGACGCTCAGCATATGGC
>NZ_JBFULJ010001248.1:0-841 GCF_056400385.1 Priestia sp. P5_B4 | reverse complement strand
GTGCGGGATCATTCCCGCACGGTTTTTTTACATAGTTGAAGYCGTTTGTTGTTTCGCTTCTTCTTCCATATGTTCACCAGTTCGTTCGATTGGCGAGCGTTTGTGATAGCGTCCAAGCAGTCCTGTCATGATGAAGATACCGATTAACGAATAAAGAACTTGAACTACGCCGAATACCACTGTTGCAGAGCCTACAATCAACACATCTGTCAAAAGCATTGTTTTACCTGGATTAATGCCAAAACGTTTATCAAGAAACACACATAGCATGTTGATTCCGCCAAGAGAAGAGCCGTGGCGAAACAAAAAGATCAGTCCAATGCCGACAATAATGCCGCCCACAATCGCAGCTACAAGCGGATGCGGAAGCGGATGCGGAAGCGCAAACGAAAAGTTGGCAGCTAATAAATCAGACATCACTGACATCAGGCTAACGCTGATGAAGCTTTTTATCGTAAATTGCAGCCCAATTTGCGTAAGAGCCATAAAATAAAATGGTAAATTGATGATAAAGAACAATACCCCAAATGAAATACCGGTTAAATGCTGCAGGACGATTCCAAGTCCTGCTGTTCCGCCAATAACGAGGTTAGAAGCGGTTAAAAATTGAATTCCGATGGCAACGCACAAACAGCCAAAGGTAATCCATCCCCATTGTTTTACGTGATTCATATCTCCATCCCCTTTTGTATATTTATACAATACTTTCGATAGAAAACACCGTCTTTTAATTCACAAAATCTATTTTACTATATATCTTTTCAAAAAAAAGCACTTTTGTGAGAGAATCTAACACAAGATTAAAAGYTAGATAATTCAGATTTATTAAGTTTTTTTGAAG
>NZ_JBFULJ010001247.1:0-842 GCF_056400385.1 Priestia sp. P5_B4 | reverse complement strand
CTCGCTGAAGGCCACGCGCATGCACGTGCCATCGATGTCGGATGCGGCGATCAGCGCGGCCGCGTCCTGCGCGCTCGCGCCGGCCGGCTTCTCGATCAGGCAATGCACGCCGCGGCGCGCGAGCGCGCAGGCGACCTGCGCGTGGCGCGCGGACGGCACGGCGACGATCGCGTGGCGGATCCCGGGTTCGAGCATTTCGATCGTCGCGTGCCACGTCGCGCCCAGCGCGGCGACCTCTTCGGCACAACCGGCGTCGGGATCGACGACGGCGACCAGGCGGAACTCGGGCATCGCGGACAGGGTGCGCGCATGCAGGCGCCCCATGCGACCGAACCCCACGACGGCGACGGGCGTCATGCGAACTTCGCCCGCAGGCGGCGATACGTGCTCACCGCGCGCCATGCGCGCGAGCGATGCAGTTCGTCGCGCACGCGGTGCGCCTCCTCGATTTGCGCTTGCAGCGCCGTGATCTGCGCCGTCGCCTCGGCGAGTTCGCGCGTCGCCTGCGCCTGCCCGCGCAAGGCCTGCGTGAGATCCAGTGCGGTCTGTGCCTGCGCGCGCAGCGCGTCGGCGAGCGCCTCGGCCGTGCGCGCCTGCGCGCGCGTGGCCGCCAGCGTCGCGTCCGTGGCTTGCTCGCGCGCGGCGAACGCGGCGTCGCGCTCGATGCCGGCGTCCAGCGAACGCTGCAGCGCGCGCGCCACCCGCGCTTCCATTTCGTCGTGGGCCTTGAGCGCGACGGCGCGTTCCACGACCGCGGCTTCGCGCGCGTCGACGGCGGCCTGGATGCGTTTGTTGGCGACGGCCGTCGCTTCGGCGGCGGCTTCGCCGAGCGCTTCGAGCGC
>NZ_JBFULJ010001246.1:0-843 GCF_056400385.1 Priestia sp. P5_B4 | reverse complement strand
AGAGGATATAGTAAATATCGTTTCGTTTGGTACATTTATCGTACTTTTTGCCGGTGCACTTGCTTATCCGCTTCTTTACCTATTCGGAGCAGAGAAATCTGACGGAATAGTACTTGGAGGGGGCATGGGAGGCCTTTTCGTTGCGATTGCTTTACAGGGAGCTGTTGGCTATTTCGTCGAGATATTAGCGACATCAAGCTTACCGGTTGCTTCTTCTTTGCATGTTCCTATCTTATATACTCTTTTTGGGATGGTAATGTATATTGCTTCTTACTTTATTGCGCTGTCTATCTACCGGAAGAGAGAATTTTAGTATGAATCGATTTTGAAGTAAAGACTACAAAGCGTTCTTTAAGGCTATTTATCAACAAGTAATTCAAACAACAAAACGGCTAGAACATTTGATAAACTAAGCAAACAAGATCTCAAAAATATAACGGATATGATTGGTGATCAAGCTTAAGTGATGAGCACTTTTACAAAAGTTAATTGTGTCCTTTATGCACATGTATTATAGTAAAAGATGCAGTTTTAAAATGAGAAAGGAGATTATATGGGGAATTTGTTTAAACAGGCTTCAAACGTATCAAAAAAC
Organism: Priestia sp. P5_B4; assembly: GCF_056400385.1. NCBI lineage: Bacteria > Bacillati > Bacillota > Bacilli > Caryophanales > Bacillaceae > Priestia > Priestia sp. P5_B4. The sequence continues at coordinate 248 of NZ_JBFULJ010001246.1, read as the reverse complement.
GCTTTTATTGCTACACTGATTTTGTACATCATTATTGTAGCGTCTTTTATTCCGTCAATTGTATTTGCGGGAGCTTTCTTTGCTATAGTAATTAAAATAGCAGCAGCACTTTTAATCTTAGTAACAATCTTTGGAATGATTTATTCGCTCTTCATTAAAGGCGGTCAAAAATTTCTTTTTTTACTGTTACATGCCGCTTCTTTATTTATTGTTTTGTTTAGTATCTCTGCTTTTATGCTCGCTAAAAG
>NZ_JBFULJ010001245.1:0-846 GCF_056400385.1 Priestia sp. P5_B4 | reverse complement strand
GATGAAGAGCAAGAAAATAAAAACATCTATACAAGAGAATTTGTCCTTTATACGAAAGGCTTAAACGATAAGCAAATTAAAGAAATTTTATCAGCAGCTAAGGTAAAGACGTCCTGGGTGGTAAAGGATACAAAAGCGAAGGATCAATCCGAATTTGCTGCTGGTAAAAACATAAAATTTGAAGCACAATGAGAAATGCATCAATTAGCAAAAGCCCCCTTTATTAAAAGAGGGCTTTCTCTTATTATATGAAGAACGACTACCTTGTCACCTGCAGCTAAAGGTTTGGATTTGAGGCTAGACTTTCAGACTGCAGCATATTTTCTAAGCTATCTATCCGTTATAAACGCTAGCGCATGTTCCGGGCTTTGGCTCGTAGTAACAGTGATTTTTGTATTGACCAGAAGCGGGTTGACCGTACCAGGTTGGAGGGCATGGAGCGGATGGATTAAAGTACCACAGTGCATATTTCCCCGGGTGTTCTCTCCAATAATCCAAATTCTTTTTGGCTAACCTTTTTTCAACACCTCTTGCTCTTTGATAAAATACGTTTCCTTTTTGAACAGCTTCGAACGAATAGTTGCCTCCCTGCACCTGATAAATAACTTGCGGAACGGATCTTAAATCCTTGAAATCTAAACAGTTTGCTTTAAGACGATTTACAATGACATTTCCAACATACAGCATTCCTTGTTTTCCTTCGCCTTCAGCTTCTGCTCTCATCATCCTTGCCATTAAAGCAACGTCTGAATCTCGATAATTTACTCTTGGCATTTTTTCACCCCAAAAATRTACTATGAAAAAAAGCCAGTCTTGATGTCACTGTCCCTAAAATAACAATAGCTG
>NZ_JBFULJ010001244.1:0-848 GCF_056400385.1 Priestia sp. P5_B4 | reverse complement strand
GGATTAATCGGTCTTGGCATTACCTTCCTTCGTACAAATGATAATACGAACAGAAACACTTCAAGAAAATTGATTAAATAAAAAGAGGATGCGAGTGCATCCTCTTTTTATTATGGAGTCCTATGAGTAAGGAGTTTTTTTCTCCATTAACTTTACTTCTTCTTTTAACACATGTTTTTCGTATAGATATTTATCCGTTCGTTGAAAATGATATTTATCAGCTTTTTCTTTTTCAGATGTGGTCAAAAGCACTCGACGATCAGAAGCATCTGACACACCAAACGTTTCATTTTGATAAGTAGCATACGGAGCTACAAAAAACACTTCTTCAACAGCATCACGAGGAACTTCTTTTGTAAAAGTCGTGTCATTGTATGGAATGAATCCATTTGCTACATCGCCTTTATCATAGCTAATCAGCTTTATACACCCGTTTTCCGTTTCATAACATTCGTAATCTCGTTCATTATATGCTGCATACAAACCTTTTCGAATCACAAAAAACCAGTCCTTTACATTGGGTTAGCAACCGCTGGTACAAATCGTTTTTCTTCTGCCACATAGGTAGCTAAAAGTACTTCTTCCCCATTTACCACTTGGTATAGTTCCGCTCCGTTTGCTGGTGGATAATAGTTATCAAATTTGAACTCTGGAACGGTTTCCCCGTTTCGAGATCCTGTAAACCCATTAAGCGTACATGGAGGTCCGTCTGTTGTTTTTCCTCCGAACACAGTCCCGTAGGGAATATCAACATGGCTTACCGCTTGCGATTTGAATTTGATTACACCGTACGTCGATCCTTCTTCAGGAAACGGCCTTTTGCCTGAACTATCGGTGTAATCTAAACG
>NZ_JBFULJ010001243.1:0-849 GCF_056400385.1 Priestia sp. P5_B4 | reverse complement strand
ACATGTAAAAGTTCGTTTCCAAATTCTACTGATTTTTTGACCCACTGCTTTACAGAAGACGTTCCTAACATGAGCGTAATCACGTCTTCAATTGATGTATGTGCAGTTTCTTGTGTAGCTACATAGCGTCCGTCCTTTAAAACCGTTAAGCGGTCGCAAATATCAACCACTTCTTGAAGGCGATGTGAAATGTAAATAATGCCTACTCCGCTTTTCTTTAACTCTCTCATCACAGAAAACAATTGTTTCGTCTCTTCCACACTAAGAGGTGCGGTTGGTTCATCCAAAATTAAATAATCAACATTCTGTACAATTGCACGTGCAATAAGCACCTGCTGTTTTTCTGATAGAGTTAGGTCAACGACATTTTTTTTTACGGATAGAGAAGAGCCAAGTAAAGAAAGAGCTTCTTCCGCTTTCTTATAAATAGATTTCCAGTTTACAAATGTCTTACTTTTATTAGAAGCCTGTACGTCTAACACAATGTTTTCAGCCACTGACAGCGAAGGAATCAGCGCTACATCTACTTCTTGATGCACAATGGCGATGCCCTGGCGCTTAGCTTCTTTAGGAGAAGAAATGGAGATTTCTTCTCCGTCTTTGCAGATTTTTCCTTCGTACTCGTCGTAAGCYCCGCACAATATTTTCATCAGCGTACTTTTACCGGCACCATTGGCTCCCAATAAAGCATGGATTTCCCCTTTTCGAACAGTAAAATCAACTTTGTTCAGCGCTTGAAAAGAACCAAAGTTTTTTGTTATGTTCTTCATTGAAAGCTCGTTCGTCATATCTGTCCCTCCACTTCTATTCTTTTTTACCCCATTCTTCTACATACTGACTAAGCTGATC
>NZ_JBFULJ010001242.1:0-851 GCF_056400385.1 Priestia sp. P5_B4 | reverse complement strand
ACTCAGTATTGTTTTCACTTTCTTTATGATTCATGTTCCTCTGCCTTTCTATTTTTTATAGTGCGGTTCATATCTACTTCTGCTGAAATCACAAAAATAGACACAGAATTTCTTCATAAAAACCATCTTAACCTTTTTAAGAACATGCTATACCAACAATGCTATTTTAAAACAAGCCCCTAGCACATGTTTCAAATAAACAAATTCATCTTGTTTCTCCTTTTAATAGCGTCAGATCAGAAGACTAGACTTTTCACATCACTAAGTGCATGAGCAAGGTCGTTATTTATAATCAAAAGTAAAACCCCATAGCGAGTCATGGGGTTTTACTTCGTACGTTGGTTTTTTGGAATTTTAATTTGTTTAATATCTCCCAACACATAAATATAAAAAATTAAGCCTAGCAACAATACAATTCCCGCTACAATAAAGCTTAGATTAAAAGAACCGGTTTTATCCAAAAGATATCCCGTTAAAGCTGTAGCTATAATTCCACCAAACAAATTATTAGCTAAATTAACAATAGAACTGAGAAGAGAAATGGAGCCTGCAGGCGCAATTTCAGCAGAAATTGACCAGCCGATTGGTGCCGTTGCAGATATACCTGCCAGTCCAATCGAGATACAAATCATCGCTACTACAACACTATTGGTGAAAATAGAACCTAAAAAAACAAACCCTAAGCATAATCCTACAACAATGATCGTGCGATATACTTTTTGACTGTTATATCCTTTTTTTATGAGGTAATCAACAAGCCAACCGCCAACTAAAACGCCAGCAAATGTAGCAATTAGCCAAGGGACTGCCGTAAGCAGACCCGATGACATGATATCCATACCGTATTTCTC
>NZ_JBFULJ010001241.1:0-851 GCF_056400385.1 Priestia sp. P5_B4 | reverse complement strand
AAATACGGTATTCGCCATGTACCGGTCGTTGAAATTGGAGACGAGGGGCAGTTTAAAGGAGTAATTGAAAAAGATTATGAACAAATAGAAAAATTGATTGAAGACTATTCACCAATTGTTAAATAGCTGGAACATCTATTTTATTCATTCATTAAAACAATAAATTATTTTGAGACATAGTGAGGGACAAAACACATGAAAAAACTACAGCTGACAGCTATCTTTTTATCACTTCTTTTATTACTAGCCGCTTGCGGAACACCAAATAAAGAAACAGCGGCTAACGCAAGCAAAGACAAAGTACAAAAAATTATTGTAGGAACAGGTACGCAATTTCCGAACATTTGCTTTCTTGACGATAAAGGAAATCTAACAGGGTATGACGTAGAACTTGTTAAAGAAATAGACAAACGTCTTCCAAACTATAAGTTCGAATTTAAGACAATGGATTTTTCTAATTTACTTTTGAGCTTAGAATCGAACAAAATTGATTTAGTAGCCCATCAGATGGAAGTAAATGAAGAGAGAAAACAAAAGTTCCTTTTTAACAAAGAACCTTATAATATCTTTCCGCTACATGTAGTTGTAAACGAAAAAAATACGTCTATTAAATCAATTAAAGATTTGAGCGGTAAAAAGGTAATTGTAGGAGCAACGAGTAATTCTGCTAACTTAATCGATAAGTATAACAAAGAACAYGGAAATAAAATTAATATCGTCTATTCGGGCCAAGGATCTGATGATACAAAAACGCAGCTGAAAACAGGGCGTGCGGATGCCACGATTAGTACGCCGTTTGCAGTTGACTTTGTCAATAAACAAGCGGACGCAGAGCAAAAAGTTGTAGGGCC
>NZ_JBFULJ010001240.1:0-851 GCF_056400385.1 Priestia sp. P5_B4 | reverse complement strand
GCATATTGTGCATCCACTAAAACGTTTTCAACAACTTACACCCTTACTATATAATAGCTTTGAACAATTGTAAACATATATATTTACATTTGTTCAAAAATATTTATAGCTGCTGTTTTAGTGAATAAAAAAAGACTTCCGCACTCGGAAGTCTTCCCTTATTTTTCAGCTTTTATCACAAATGACAACATGATTCGGTACTTATTCTTTACCTTTTTATAAGGAATTAATACGTATGGCTGATCAGGCGGCGTAAACCGTTCAATTCCTTTTTGATTAGCATCAGGGGAGAAGTACATTTTTCCCCACCGTTTAATGATATAGCCCGTGGTTCCTTTGGCAATCACTCCGTCTTTTGAGATGTCTGTTTGAAAAGGATACCGGTTTCGCTGCGCCTGCAGAGATGACGCCGAATAAGATACAATATCTTCTACTATTTCAATCCGATGAAGCTTTTGCTCTTGAAAAAACAGCGTCTTCATCTCCCTTACTCTTGTTTATCTAACAAAAAGCGCGCCGTGAACTGATCTGTAACGAGCACATTTGCAAAATTCCCTTGCAGTGCTCCGTAAATGCTGTCAATTTTCTGATCCCCGCCCGCTACTAAAATGGCGTACTCTTTCTTCTTTAGTTCTTCCAGATCAAGTCCAAGCGTCCGTTCATCCAGGCTTTCATTGCAAATTTGTCCATCTTTATCAAAAAAACGTGAACAAATGTCTCCTACTGCTCGCGAGGAAATCATCTCTACATCTTGTTCGGAAAAGTAGCCAAGCTGAAAAAGCAGCGAATCGGTTTTAATGGGTCCCGTAGTAAAGACGGCAATATTGGCTTGTTTGCCTAAATCTAAAATG
>NZ_JBFULJ010001239.1:0-851 GCF_056400385.1 Priestia sp. P5_B4 | reverse complement strand
GACCTACAGAACCTTCTGCTGTATATTTAAATGATTTTCCAGCTACTGCTACAGCATCTAAGTATGCTTTCATCACTGGTGGGAATGAGAAGTTCCACATTGGTGTAACAAATACATATTTGTCCGCTTGAGCAAATTGGTCACTTAACTCGTTTAAACGAGCAACTTTGCGCTGTTCTTCAGGAGTAAGCGCGTCAAATTCTGCGCCGCTTCCAAGTTTGCCCCATCCGCTGAATACATCGCCGTCGATGTGAGGGATATGTTCTTGGTATAAATTAACGTGAACAATCTCATCCGTTGGGTTTACTTCTTTATACTCATTAATAAATGCATCTCCCGCAGCCATACTGAATGATTGTGTAGCATCGTTAGGGTTTGCTGTAATATATAATACTTTTGCCATAATTCTGTTCACCTTTCTGTCTTCAATATATAAATGTTGTTTCATGAATTAAAGATAATATGTTCGAAAACATCTACTACGTTATTAATAGTAACTTACGTAACAAATTTAGTCAAAGGTTTTTTATTGGATTTTATCATATTCACAAACGGTTTTAAGAGTATTACGCTTTTGGGTTTTGTGGCTAAACCCTTTAAAAATAAAGGTTTATTTCTGTTTTAAAGCGTGATTTTAAACGTTATTCATTTAGAGGAACTATCTTTTTTGAAGGTAAATAATTAAAAAATAAAAAAGAAAAATCGTGTATTTTTGTTTTATGCGTTATTAATAGTAACAAAAAATAACAGCGTTTCATCTTTCCTTTAAATCTATTTTCAGCGTGAAGTGAGCAGAAAGGTGATCATTATTTCAAGGGAAATATAAGGGAGGGAAGAGTAAAGAAAAAGAC
>NZ_JBFULJ010001238.1:0-853 GCF_056400385.1 Priestia sp. P5_B4 | reverse complement strand
GTCCTACACTGATGGCACGTAAAGTGATACTAGCTACAGGAATTCAAGGAGGAGGAGAATGGCATGTTCCACCTATGATTTCTGAAAAATTGCCGCCTCATCTTTATTCTCACACTTCACAAACCATTGATTTTACTACGTTGAAGAACAAAAAAGTAGCTGTTTTAGGAGGAGGAGCATCCGCGTTTGATAACGCCAACTATGCGCTTTCCGAAGGAGTTGCTGAAGCTCATGTATTTGTTCGACGAAAAGAACTTCCCCGTATTAATCCAATCAGACAAATGGAAGCTTCAGGAATGATTGAACGTTTTCATGCTCTGTCAGATGCTGAAAAATATGAAGTGATGGCTCATTTTTTCGAATACAATCAGCCGCCTACGAATGATACATTTGGACGCGCTTCCTCATGGCCAGGTTTTCATTTGCACGTACATGCCCCATGGCTCGACGTCGAGGAAAAACACKACAAAGCAGTTGTAACCACTCCTCAGGGAACGTTTACGTTTGACTATTTAATTATTAGCACTGGACTTCTAACAGATCCGGCTCTGCGTCCAGAATTGCAACTTGTTGAAAAACACATCGCTCGCTGGAACGATCATTACAAAGCACCGCATGAAATTGCCAACCCAGTATTGGATGCCCATCCTTACCTTAGTAGCGGCTTTGCTTTTTTAAGTCGTAATAGGGAAGGTCAAAAAATGGTATATGGCCTTTTTGCTTTTAATTATTCCGCTTTAATTAGCTGTGGAATTTCTGCATCCGCTCTTTCAGGGCTAAAATATGCGATACCAAAGCTCGTCTCAGAAGTCGYCAATCAGCTTTTTATTGATAATCGCCATGAGAATTTAAC
>NZ_JBFULJ010001237.1:0-856 GCF_056400385.1 Priestia sp. P5_B4 | reverse complement strand
CTTTCTAAGTTTAATAGGTACTAAAAAAGAGGACAGCTAGGTATATACTAAACTACTATCTGTCCTTCTCTGGCCGTACTTTTATCAAAATCTTTTAACGAAGCAATAATTAAGTAACCTCTTCTACAAACTCTTTTAGAGAATCATACATTTCTAAAGCGTCCCATTCACCCATGCCATGTTCAGCTGTGAAAACTGGGTAATCTACATTCCCTATATCAATAAAGAGCGGGTCACCGCCTATTTCTTCATCATACCCTATGACAAACCAGTTTTCTTGCCAATCTCCTTCTTGATTTCCTATAAGGGAATTTGCTTCTAAATCTTCTCTGTAGCCTAATTGGCCATCTAAAAACTCGCTTTTAAGGTAGATGTAATAAGGAGCAGAAAGAATTTCTCCCACTTCATCTTCAAATTCTACTTTCACTGACGTACCTGGAAGTTCTTTAAGAATTTTATAGATTTTCTCTATATCAGGTTTTATCATTTGCTTCTCCCCTTTAATGATCTGTATGACTTATCGTGGCTGTTATCCATTCTTCTAAGCTGTCTGCTATTACTTCACGCTGTTCCCAATCATGCCAAAAGGTGATAATTTGACCAATTTTCCCTCCTTCATCAGGATCCAAGTCTATACAAATATCATCTCCTCCCCCATTCGTGGCAATCGAAATCCAACGTGGGTTCCACCAAAATTCTTTTTTTACTGGCCCAATAGGTTCAATTTCTGGAAAATCTTCAAATTCTCCTCCGTCTAAAAGCTCTTTTAATGTTTGCCACGTATACAGAATCTCCTCTAAAGGTAATAGAGTATAATTTTCAATAACTGCTATATATTCATCACGCTGTCCATTAT
>NZ_JBFULJ010001236.1:0-857 GCF_056400385.1 Priestia sp. P5_B4 | reverse complement strand
ATGGAAAAGATGTCTTTAACTCCTTCCAAAGAAGCGGTTAAAAAAGTATATAATAAAGAAATTGAATTAAATGAACATACGCTCACTATACGAGTGTATGAACCTGAAGGAACAGGGCCATTTCCCGCTCTTGTTTATTATCATGGAGGAGGCTGGGTATTAGGCAGCCTGGATACTCATGACTCCATATGCAGGTCGTATGCAAATGAAACAAACTGTATTGTAGTGTCTGTTGATTACCGTCTTGCTCCTGAAGATAAATTTCCCGCTGCAGTAAACGATGCCTATGACGCCTTGGATTGGATTTCAGCTCATGCGTCTCAATTAAATATCGATTCAAACAAAATTGCCGTCGGGGGCGACAGTGCCGGTGGCAACCTTGCTGCGGTTGTGAGCATTTTAGCAAAAGAAAGGCAGGGTCCGTCTATTGTTCATCAGCTGCTTATTTATCCATCTGTAGGATTTAAAAATCAGCACCCTGCCTCTATGAAAGAAAATGGGGAAGGATATTTTCTTTCAAAAGATCTTATGGATTGGTTTCGTCTTCACTACTTAAACAATAAAGAAGAAGAACAGCATCCCTATAACGCTCCGGTATTACTAGAAGATTTATCGAGTCTACCGAGCGCTACCATTATTACAGCACAGTATGATCCTCTAAGAGATAGCGGAAAAGACTACGCGGACGCATTAAAAAATCACGGTGTTCCCGTCACCTATGAAAATTATGAAACGATGATTCACGGATTTTTAGGGTTTCATGAATTTGTCCCACTCGCTCAGCAGGCGATCAATAAAAGCGCAGCTCAACTGCGTCAAGTATTTGATTCTATTTAAGGATATATAGTGTCATAAAT
>NZ_JBFULJ010001235.1:0-857 GCF_056400385.1 Priestia sp. P5_B4 | reverse complement strand
GAATATGGCATGGAGAAGAATATCTAAGCATAAAAGATATAGAAAAAGAGAAGGTTAAAAATCTTCTCTTTTTTAGTTTAACTGTGTTTTACCCCTCTTTATAAACTGTTAATTGAGGTTAAACACTCCACAACGTCATTTTTCGGTGAATTAACAATTGTAGATACAGGATATGATTTCATCTTTTTCGACGGAAAAGGAATGAGCAGTGATTTAAGATACTCTGTATCATTCATTTTAGAGTCCATCCATACATCATATGCATCTTCTTCAAGAATTACAGGCATTCTATTATGAACTTCTTGTGTAATTTCATTAGGAGTTGTGGTTATAATTGTACAGGAATAAAGGGGCTCACCATTTTTATCCCATTCATCCCAAAGTCCAGCAAATGCGAATGGCCGGCCATCTTCCATAACAAATCGAAAAGGCTGCTTATTTTTTCCTTCTTTTTTCCATTCATAAAATCCGTCGCATACAATTAAACATCTCTTGCGTTTAAAAGGTGTCTTAAAACTTGGCTTTTGATCAATACCTTCAGCTCGTGCATTTATCATCTTATATCCAATTCTACTATCCTTAGACCACGAAGGTACTAGTCCCCATTTCATCGTTATTCCAATTCTTTTTCCCCCATTAGATCCTATTGTTAGAATTTGTTGGGAGGKAGCTACATTAAACCTTGGATTAATTGTGACTTCATCGTTAAATTCAAAGTTAAACTGCTCTTGAATCCTATATATATCTGTCGCTAAAGAAAATCTTCCACACATATTCTCACCTTCTCTTTTTTTATTTAATGTTTTTTTAACTCTCTTTAGAACTTAAGGTATACAATTTACAATGCTGCTACCACT
>NZ_JBFULJ010001234.1:0-857 GCF_056400385.1 Priestia sp. P5_B4 | reverse complement strand
GAGTAACAATGAAGAAATTTGGAGAGAAATACACCACTATGAACATTTCTTATTAAATGAACGGGGTATTTGAAAACAATTGTAAAAGCAAAGAAAAACGAAACTATAATGTAATCTAAATAGGAGCTAGAAGTGAAAAAAAGATATATAGGGTTACTAAGTGTATTAAGTGCTTTGGTGGTTATAGCATTTATTTGGTGGTTCCTCTTTGCACCTAGTTATCTTCAATTTGTACCAAATGGAGAATATCTTTCACAAAGTACTTCACCTAAAGGTGATTACATTGTGAAAATTTATCGCTCAAATGGTGGCGCCACTACTCCGTTCGCTATAAGAGGAGAATTAATCGATACAAACAAGACTTTCAATAAAAGAAAAAATATCTATTGGAACTATCCTCAAGAAACAGCCACAGTAAAGTGGATAAATAACGAAATAATTGAAATTAGTGGTCATACATTAAACGTTAAAAAGGATACATTTAATGCTAATGACATAAATAATTAAAATCTTTTTTCAAACAATTAAGCGCAATGAGAAGGGGGAGAAGATGATAATTGATAATAGGATCTTGAAGATAAAAAATCATGAAATAGACGATTCTTTATCTGAGCTTACAGATACAAAAATTTTGTTGAATTTCCAGCAAGCAATTACAAGCTTATATCCCCATCTAATACCTATACATGCCCATGCTTATTATGCTTGGGACGATATTGTTATGCCCTTGTTTTATGAAATGGTTTATAAGACTTTCACTTATAAATACGGCATCGAGATTGAGCCAGATGAAACACATCCCTATATGTTTAGTTTAAAATATTATCAAGGTATCCATCATTCAAGGTATCCATCAT
>NZ_JBFULJ010001233.1:0-859 GCF_056400385.1 Priestia sp. P5_B4 | reverse complement strand
GGGGGAATGAATATGAGGGGGCGGCCAGAGTTAGAAATAGAAAGGGAAAAAGTTTATAAAACGAAAAAAATCCTAATGGAACATTTATAGCGCGAATTATTCAAGTGCCTAAGGAAGAAAATATGTTAGATTTTATTCTAGAAATCAAAAATTTAAAGAAAAAGGAACTTTCTTATAGAAGTTTATTAGTAAGGACTGAAAACTGGTACTATTCTTTTCGTCTTGCTAGAGGAGATCTGAAATGGGTATCTTTGCATACAGTAGCGGTATGGGACCGGCTAGGACATAAATTAGTTGAGGTAGCGGCCCCAATCGGTAAGGAAAATTATCGTATTTCCGATGAACACTGTTCAGTTTACCGAGAAAAGTAATAGTGACCAATATAGTTAAGGAGAAAACGAATGAAAAAGCATTGCTGCGATTATATGAATTATCATGCGAACTTTACGTGTGATATTCACAGTGATCCGTTTGATTGTCCAGATAATCTTATCTTATTTGATAAAACAAATAAGGAATACGGTTTAATTATCCATGATGGTGGTTCATCCATCATTGGAATTTCATTTTGCCCATGGTGTGGTAAGAAGCTTTAACTTAAGTATGAAGGGGAGATCCTCTTCATTTCTGGAATGGGGGATTGGGCTTGATTTTTCGTTATCTAGCTATGTTATCAGGATTAGGAATCGTTTTATTAAACCTTTTTGATCCTATACATCAAGGGGTTACGCGCTGGTTGATGGTCATCTGCGGTTTATTCATCTTTAGTAGCCATTTAAAATTCATCTTAGATAAGAAATCGAAAACAAAGGATAATCAAAAGAAGACCTACTAATAAGAATTTCTTTTGATGTTGTAC
>NZ_JBFULJ010001232.1:0-864 GCF_056400385.1 Priestia sp. P5_B4 | reverse complement strand
CCTATAATGATTCTTAAAACAAACCATATATACAAACCCAAACAGGAATTGTTGATTTTTTGTCGAAATCATATAAAATTAAATGAATAAACGACTGTGAATTAGGTGAATCCTCACAAATCCAGCAGGTAAATAACCGTGAATCGAGTGAATACAGGAAAACAACCTGAATGAATGACCGTGAACCGAATGGATCTTCATAAAACTCACATGTGAATGACTGTGAACTGAGTGAATGTACATAAAATAACGATAAATGGTGGTGGATTAAATGAATAATTCTGAAAGTACAAATTTTATTGGCGTACCAGAAGCATCTGAATATACCAATATTCCTCCTGAAACATTAAAAAGGTATCTACTTAATCATGAACAGTTTTTGAATTTCAAAAAAGAGGGTAGACGCTATAAAATAAGTATTGAATCACTAGATCTATTAAAGAAAATTCGTGAACTCTATAGTGAGGGATTATTAAAAGAAGATGTAAACGATAATTTGGCAAGTGACGGGCTTCCTATAACTATTACAGTCAAAAATCAAGAAGAAAAAGGTTCTATCTCCATAAACGATGAGCTTACTGAGATAAAAAAGATGTTACAACAACAAGAACAACAGATGACACAGCAGATGCATTTTAACCAAAAATTAGTAGAAGAGTTACAAAAAGTTAGCCAAACAAATCAAGAACTAAAGCAAATGATAAACAGAAAAGATGCTGAGCTGATAGGAGAACTCAGGAAGGGATTGTCTGAAAGTAAAAAAATGATTGAAGAAGCTTCTGCTAGTGCAGAGTTAGAAAAGAAAAAAACGTGGTGGGAAAAATTAATAGGTAAATAACAGAAAGCTTCTACTATCCCTAGTAG
>NZ_JBFULJ010001231.1:0-867 GCF_056400385.1 Priestia sp. P5_B4 | reverse complement strand
CATTAATCATACGCAGCTCTTCAGACTGCATTTGCAGTTCTTCTGACTGTGTTTGAAGTTCTTCAGACTGAGCCTGGAGCTCTTCTGTCATCGCCTGAGATTCTTTTAATAGACGGGCAATTTCCATACGTCTGATTACACCATTGATAGTGAGACCAAACGTTTCAATCACTTGACTAATAAGTTCTTGCTCTAAAACTGTAAATTCGTGCAGCGATGCCAGCTCGATAACTGCAATTACTTCATCTTCAAACAAGACGGGTACAATAAAAATACTCTTAGGTTTTACGTCTCCTAATCCTGAAGCAATGAGCTGGTACGTGTCAGGTACATCGTTTATGACAAGAGTTCTTTTTTCTAAAGCAGCTTGTCCAATGAGCCCTTCGCCTATCAAAAAGCTCTCTCTTCCCGCGTCGCCTTTTCTATCTGCAAAAGCAGCTTGTTTGACGAATAGATCTCCTTTATCATTTTCCTCTCGAACATAAAATGCTCCGAAAGAAGCTCCTGTCATTTCTGAAACCGTAAAGAGAAATTTTTCCGCAAGCTTGTCTACAGATGCTATGCCTTGGTACATCGTTACAGCATGAGCAATGTTCGTTTGCAGCCAGTTTCGCTCTTCAATATTTTCTAACAACGCGTTCGTGGCTATCCCTAAATCTTTAATTTCATCATTAGATCGAACTTTAATTCTTCCTTTTAACTCGCCTTTTAAAGCCGTAATTCGTTTGATCGTTTGCGTAACTTCTTTAATCGTATTCACAATGGAATTGGATAAAACAATAGCGATAGCAAGTGAAATAAGCGTAACAAATAACAGCAAACCGTAAAGTCCAATTTTAATTTTTTGATTTTTCTCGTCTAACTCTG
>NZ_JBFULJ010001230.1:0-867 GCF_056400385.1 Priestia sp. P5_B4 | reverse complement strand
ATGTAAATCTTGTTTTTTAATTCATAATAAGTGTTATGCTAAAAATTAAAAAATGAAAGAACTCTAATATTAGAATGATCAAAATGAATATAAAATTAGAAAGAACTTTCTATCTTATTTTGTAAGATGAAGTTCTTTTTTCTTTTTATAAAATCCCCTCTTGAAATTTTGTTCACCAAACAAGTAAACTAAAGACATAAGTTTGGTAAAATTGGGATAAGAAATTCATGAGGTAGGGGAGAATAAGTCGATGGAGATGGATCAAGAGAAATTTAATAAGGTGATTGAAGCGGCAAGGATGTATTATATTCTTGATTATAATCAAAGTGAAATTGCAAAAAAGCTTGGTGTATCAAGGCCTACGGTTTCTCGATTGCTGCAGACAGCAAAAGAAGAAGGCATTGTTCAAATTAAAATTGTGGATTCATCTATCAATAGTGAAAAATTGTCTTCTCAACTTGAACAAAAATTCAATTTAAAAAAAGCAATCGTCACACCGGTGCCTCAATATGAAAATCACATTATTAAAAGTCATCTAGGCGTGGCAGCAGCTGACTATCTCTATGACATCGTAAAAGACGGAGATATTATTGGGGTGACGTGGGGAACAACTCTTTATCAAGTGGCCATCGATTTAAAACAAAAGTATGTGAATGACGTGCAGGTTGTGCAGTTAAAAGGCGGAGTAAGCCATTCGGAAACGAGCACGTATGCTTCTGAAATTATGTACTTATTTGGAAAGGCATACAATACGCCTCCTATGCATCTTCCTTTGCCTGTAATTGTCGATCACGTGGTAGTCAAAAAAGCAATGGAAACGGATCGTCATATTAAGCGCATTTTAGATTTAGGCAAACAAGCCAATAT
>NZ_JBFULJ010001229.1:0-873 GCF_056400385.1 Priestia sp. P5_B4 | reverse complement strand
TATTTATTTATACCTATGTTGGCATAATTTATGTGATTCCCCAAAGCATAAATTACTTTTCATTACCTTATTGTGTACAAAAATAGTGTAAGATAGGCTCATGCTTTTAACAGCATGGGCCTATTTTTATAGACAGCTTGAAAATAGATATTTCCAAACTGGAAAATTAATCTTTCCCTCTTGTACAATAAATATTCTTCTGTACAAAAATAGAGTGTATAATAGGAATGTTGAATTGATAGAAAAAAGAGAGAAGCCCTATCAAGCAAAGGAAGATGGAGTGGAGAGTGTGTACTGAAAGTAAAATTGTCCAGCGGCAAAAATAAACATGTTTTTCGAATGCTTCTAGAAGAATATCTAGAATGAAAGTAGGAACATTATGGAAAAGAAAATGAGGTTTGGCATCAAATCCAAAATTATTATTGGATATTTAATTGTTATTGTCTGTTTATTTATTGCATTTATTGTTTTAAACAGTCAAATTTCATCTTTGCAAAAAGAACGAAATTTTATCATTGATCATGATATTGAAGTGCATGATCTGACCAATCGAATTGAAAAACACCTGCTCGATATGGAAACCGGACAAAGAGGCTATATTATTACAGGAGAAGCGAGTTACTTAGAACCTTATAACAGCGCAGCATCAAGTTGGGAAAAAGATTATAATGCACTGTATCAGCTTCTAAATAATAATCCAAATCAGCAGGAGAAACTGGAGAAGATTAAAGGAAGCATTCAAGACTGGATTGAAGCCGCTGGTGAACCGACCATTGCATTAAAAAAAGAAAATAATACAAAAGAGCTTCAGCAGTTTTTTGAGAAAGATCCTGGGCGCCAGTATATGGATGATATACGCAGCCAGTTTACTTC
>NZ_JBFULJ010001228.1:0-873 GCF_056400385.1 Priestia sp. P5_B4 | reverse complement strand
TCAGGGCAATCTTTTCGAACAGGAGCACGTTTTGGGCCGGAAGCTATTCGAGATTTCTCTATTTTACTCCGTCCGTATAACCCAGAACAAAAGATTAATATTTTTGACTACATTTCAGGTGTGGACTACGGCGATTTGGCAGTGGTTCCGGGATATATTTTAGAAACGTATAAAAAAATTGAAGAAGGGTTAACGCCGGTTGTGGATGAAGGAATTATTCCTATTTCACTAGGCGGTGATCATTCGATGACGCTTGGTGAACTTCGTGCCATCGCGAAGAAACACGGACCGGTAGCGCTTTTACAGTTTGATGCTCACTCTGATACGTGGGATAGTTATTTTGAACAAAAATACAATCACGGTACCGTGTTTAGACGAGCAATTGAAGAGGGGTTAATCGACGTGTCACGTTCGATTCAAATTGGTATGCGAGGCGGTCTGTACGGAATTGAAGATTTAGAAGATGCAAAGAACTTAGGTCTAGCTCTGTATACGACAAATGAATATAAAAAACTGGGCGTTGAAAGAATGCTAGAAATTATTCATGAGCGTGTAGGAGAAGGACCCGTATTTTTGTCGTTTGACATTGACTTTTTAGATCCAGTTTACGCACCGGGAACAGGAACGCCTGAAGTATCGGGTGCAAGTATTGACGATGCGCTTCAATTTGTTCGTGGGTTAATAAATATTGATTTTGTCGGGTTTGATTTAGTAGAAGTACTGCCAGCTTATGACCATGGACAAATTACAGCAGCAGCAGCCTCGAACATTGTTTATGAATTTATCACGCTTATCGCATTAAGAAAAAAAGCAAAAGAAGAAGAAGCGCTGTTAGTGCAAGCGCGCGACTGAATATAAGCAAGGCGGTAAAAG
>NZ_JBFULJ010001227.1:0-874 GCF_056400385.1 Priestia sp. P5_B4 | reverse complement strand
GCTGTACAATATATTGTAGAAGAAGCTGTGAAATCAGGCATTAAAAGTATTATTTTTATTACAGGACGAAACAAAAAATCAATTGAAGACCATTTTGATAAATCAATTGAGTTAGAGCAAATGCTTGAAGAAAAACACAAGTTCCAAATGCTAAAAGAAGTACAAACGATCTCATCAATGGCCAGCATTCACTATATTCGTCAAAAAGAGCCGTTAGGACTCGGTCATGCTATTCTTTGTGCCGAACAGTTTATTGGAGATGAGCCGTTTGCCGTTCTTCTTGGAGACGATATTATGACTTCTGAAGAACCTGCGCTCAAACAGATGATTCAAGCGTATGAAACGACTAATCAATCAGTTATCGGAGTTCAAAAAGTGGATGTTGAAGAGGTATCAAAATACGGAATCATTCAGCCGAAAAATAAATCTGGCAGCCTTCATGAAGTGAATGACTTGATTGAAAAACCATCGATAGAACAAGCTCCGTCAACTATTGCCGTTATGGGCCGCTACATTTTAAATCCTTCTATTTTTTCTTATCTAAAAACGATTGAAAGAGGGGTAGGAAATGAATTACAATTAACAGATGCACTGCGTGTGGTATGTGAAAAAGAGCGATTGTTTGCTCTTGAACTGGAAGGACAGCGCTTTGATATTGGAGATAAGGTAGGCTATATGAAAGCGATGGTAGAAGTTGCGTTAAAGCGCAGAGATTTACGTCAAACGTTTTTATCGTATTTGGAGGGAATTGTAGAAAAAGAACGAGCAAACAACTTCAGCTAATAAGAGTTAATCAGTTTGTTCATATTCAGTTCATATTTGAAGTATAAAATCATTGTATGATCTTATGCGGCTCTCTGTTTACTATAAACAG
>NZ_JBFULJ010001226.1:0-874 GCF_056400385.1 Priestia sp. P5_B4 | reverse complement strand
ACCACAGGCCGTAACATTTCAGTCGATTGATTTGCAGCTGTTAATTCAACAAGTGATTTTATTGCTGCAGCCTCAGGCAACCATGAAAAACATCTTTATTGAACTTAACTCATATGGAGAAATGCCTTTTGTATATTGTGAAAGCAATCAAATGAAACAGGTGTTCATAAACATTCTTAAGAATGCGATTGAAGCAATGCCTTCCGGAGGAGAAATTAAAGTTGAGCTGAGAAAAAAGGACAACAATCATATTCATATTCAAATTATTGATGAAGGTGTAGGAATTTCAAAAGAACGCATCAAACATTTAGGTGAACCATTTTACAGTATTAAAGAAGACGGAATCGGGTTAGGGTTAATGATCTGCTTTAATATTATCCAACAACATAAAGGAACTCTTAGTATTGAAAGTGAAGTAAACAAAGGGACGAGTGTAGAAATTTGTTTACCGTTAGAATAAAAGGTAATCAGTCAAAGGGAGAAGAAATTTTGCAACAAGTTGTTTAGTAAAGTTATAATATTCTATGTTGGAGTAAAATAAGCAAAGGAGTGGTTACGATTAAACAGAAAAAGTGGATTAACATATTTCGTATTCTGTATATTATTTTTGCTATTATTGCGATTGGAGCATCTTTTGGAGACTATTCTTTTGGGCTTAATAATCCCCGCATAGTCAGTTTAACGGCTCTTGTTTTGGCGGTTATCTGTATTGTTCCGTATTACATACTTCGCTTTAAAGAACAAGCTTCTAAAAGTAAATAAGTTAATATTTGTTATCTTAAAAGAGGCTGTGACAAAAGTATTTTAGTTGAAGGGAGATCCGAACGATTCATCGTTCGGATCTTTTTATTGTTATGGTGAACATGGTTTTAAT
>NZ_JBFULJ010001225.1:0-876 GCF_056400385.1 Priestia sp. P5_B4 | reverse complement strand
GTACATAAACGCGCATATGATAGTAAAGTGAAACAGTTTAAATAATGGAGGAACGCAGAAATGAAAAACAAGCGTCTGCCAGCAGACCAAATGTTTGTAAAAGGCTTTCAAGAGTTGTTAGAAGTCATGCTTTCAAATCCCTTTATGAGTTATTTAGATTATGATTCCGTTCGTATAGATTTATTTGAAACAGAACAATCATTTATTGTCGAAGCTGAATTATTAGGGTATCACCCTAAGGATATTATCGTTCAGATAAAAGCTGACCACTTACAGCTGACAGCCAAAAAATACTGCATTAGAGAATTTCATGATGAAAAGCAAGGAACGCTTGCAAGAGAACAAATGGAAGAAAGCGTTGAACGTACAATCGACTTTCCATTTCCATTGATGAATAAAAAAATTACCGCTACATTTAGTAACGAAATCCTTGAAATTACGATTTCTAAACATGAGACAAATGAATCTAATCAGCAAATAGTCCCTATTGATTTCCAATAAAGCTGCAGATGTTGTCTCTGCAGCTTTATTGGAACTATTTAATTGTTTATTTAGCACATAGTTTTTTAAGAATATTCTTCTTTTCAAAACAATGGGATATCTAATTTATTTTACGGCACACTACTAAAAAAGAGGAAAAGGAGAACGTTTATGCTTCATACTGCCTGGAAAGGTAAAATCAGCTTTGGATTAATTGATATCCCTATTAAACTGCACGGAGCAATTGAAGAAAAAGATGTAAAGCTGCGCACGCTACACTCCGTTTGCCATACACCTATTCMTCAAGAAAAACATTGCCAAACGTGTGGACGAGAAGTAGAATCCGATGAACTGGTTAAAGGATACGAAACCGCGACCGGTCAGTTTGTTGTACTT
>NZ_JBFULJ010001224.1:0-876 GCF_056400385.1 Priestia sp. P5_B4 | reverse complement strand
GTTCTAGTTCACTTAAATTCAATTCGTACAAATGTCTCCCGTCTTCTGCTTTAAAGTAACCCGATTCAATAATTTGATTCATTAAAAGATCTTTCTTTTGCTCAAATGCTTTTTCAGATGTCATGTTATCATCTCCTTTTTTAAGTGAATATCTTTCATAGAAAAGACGTACACCCCTTGTGGTATACGTCTTGTTGCTTTTCACACTCGTTACCTATGTTTAAAAACAACGCAATCGTTACATTTTATCGAGAAGGCTGCTTATGTCTTGCAGCCATATTGAACATTTTGGTGATGCACTACTTTTATACCCTTCATGGTGTTCTTAAAACGCAATTGGAAAAAGATTTTCACAAAATTTGTTTTCCATCTACTGTCCCGCTTTCAAAATGCGGCTGCGCGGCGATTTTTTTCGTTGCTAAACTGACCACCATTAATACAACTAAATTAATAAACAAAGAAATAACGCCGACATTTGTATCTTTAATGATTTGTGGCAACGCAGGAAACAACGTGCCAAGCGTTGTTTCAGTAATCGTTATATACATCACAGACGCAATGCCGGCAATAATACCTGCACATGCCCCGTATTTAGTCACGATATTGTTTTTCATTAAACTAAAAATAAAAGCAGGAAACAGCTGCGTCACAATGCTGTAGCCCATTAGTAAAAGCGTTACAATCGTATTCCCTCCATGAAGTGTAAAATAGACTGAAACAAGCGCAATGACCGGTACAAAGCATTTAGCCAGTATCGAAATTTGTTTGCCCGTCGCTGAAGGAACAAGAACGCCATAAACGTTTTTGGATAGTGACGTAGAAGCTGCCATCAAAAGCATCGATCCAGGTACAAGTGCTGTTAATAAACCTTGTACC
>NZ_JBFULJ010001223.1:0-876 GCF_056400385.1 Priestia sp. P5_B4 | reverse complement strand
CTCCAGTAGCCCCAGTCACTCCAGTTTCTCCAGTAGAGCCAGTCACTCCAGTAATTCCAGTCACTCCAGTAGAGCCAGTAGCTCCAGTGATTCCAGTCACTCCGGTAGTTCCAGTCACTCCAGTAGCCCCAGTGATTCCGGTAGCCCCAGTGATTCCGGTAGCTCCAGTGATTCCGGTAGCTCCAGTAATTCCGGTAGCCCCAGTAATTCCAGTCACTCCAGTGGCTCCGGTAGCTCCAGTAATTCCGGTAGCTCCAGTGATTCCAGTTTCTCCAGTAGGGCCAGTAGCCCCAGTGACTCCGGTAGAGCCAGTAATTCCGGTAGCTCCAGTAGCTCCAGTAATTCCAGTAGCTCCAGTAATTCCAGTCACTCCAGTAGCCCCAGTSACTCCAGTTTCTCCAGTAGAGCCAGTAGCTCCAGTAGAGCCAGTAGCTCCAGTGATTCCAGTCACTCCAGTAGCTCCAGTAGCTCCAGTGATTCCAGTCACTCCAGTAGAGCCAGTCACTCCAGTGGCTCCGGTAGCTCCAGTAATTCCGGTAGCTCCAGTGATTCCAGTTTCTCCAGTAGGGCCAGTAGCCCCAGTGACTCCGGTAGCTCCAGTCACTCCAGTCACTCCAGTGGCTCCGGTAGAGCCAGTAATTCCGGTAGCTCCAGTAATTCCGGTAGCTCCAGTCACTCCAGTAGCCCCAGTCACTCCGGTAGTTCCAGTCACTCCAGTWKCTCCAGTRATTCCAGTCACTCCAGTAGCCCCAGTCACTCCAGTTTCTCCAGTAGAGCCAGTCACTCCAGTAATTCCAGTCACTCCAGTAGAGCCAGTAGCTCCAGTGATTCCAGTCACTCCGGTAGTTCCAGTCACTCCAGTAGTCACTCCAGTAG
>NZ_JBFULJ010001222.1:0-877 GCF_056400385.1 Priestia sp. P5_B4 | reverse complement strand
CAAAAAGAATCCTTAGTAGAACCGGTCAGTCCCTGTTCTACTTTAAGGGTTCTTTTTTGCACAGGAATAAATTAAAGCAACAACGAAATTATATATAAAGACCACCAAGAGAAAGGTCAGTTAATAATGAATCCACTAAGCCCATAAGAAAAACAATTATGAATATAACCTTGAAAATACTGGATTTTCCGAAATGTAATCATAAAATGTAGCTGCTAAATAATTAAATAGAATAAGTTGTACAATGGATTTATAAATTATAAACATAGAAAGACTTCTTAATTGAAATAAAAAAGGAGGTTATAGTAGATGTCTCAAACTACTATTCCCAGAGCTGCTGTGCGCGGTACAGCAGCTGGAGTTATCTTCATGGCATTTTTCGGAACCCTTTGGTCAGGAATTGGAATTAGAGGAATGCAGGGGTGGGCATTTTTTGGACTTATCATCCTGTCTTTATTGATTGGAGTCATATTATTTATCGGTGCAATTGTATTAATAAAGAAGTCCAGTCTATTATCTAATGAAGTAATCAAAAAGGATAAGGAGCATTGGAGAAAAAAGAATATATGGTTCGGTATTATTTTTAGTTTAGAAGGTCTTTTGATTGCTATTACTTCTTTTATTTGCACGTCTACTAATCACTTAGATTTGTTTGTTCCTGTTATGGCTCTTATTGTCGGTGCTCATTTTTTCCCTTTAGCATCTCTATTTCAAGTTCCAACTTATTATATTACAGGGACACTTCTGTGTTTACTAGCAACGCTTGTCATGTTAGCTTTTCCTGTAAAAACAATAATAAGCGATCATCACATTATGGTATGGTGGGTATCTCTAGGTTTTGGCTCGGCTTTAATATTATGGGGAACTGGAGTAATAG
>NZ_JBFULJ010001221.1:0-878 GCF_056400385.1 Priestia sp. P5_B4 | reverse complement strand
GTGATGAACAGTTCCAAAACCTTGCTGAGCCTGCGGAAGTTTTTCATTTTGTTCTACTACTACTTGCGCACCGTTTCCTCCTTCTCCTACTTCGAATAGGTGAAGGTCTCCTTCTTGAGCAATCTCTTTAAATAAAAGGACTTTTCCCATCATTTCTTTAAAGTAATTAAACTCGGCAATACGAATAAAGATAGGACCAAGTCCTGTAATAGCGTATTGAAGAGGGACAGGGCCTTTTTGCCAAGGAGTGCCTGATTCAACTCCTTGATTTCCTTCATCGGAAATTAACTGATACTGCTGATCATCAAAATCAACAAACGAAAGCGTCTTTTTCMCAAATAGCTCTTGAATCCCMGTATGATTTACTTCTAAGCGATCAAAGCGCTTTACCCAATAGTCTAAAGCCGCATCATTTGGAACGCGGAAAGATGTTTTTGAAATTTCATTTGTTCCGTGAAAACCTTTTGGAATACCTGGAAAATCAAAAAAAGTCATGTCCGTTCCGGCGCTGCCTTTATCATCTGCAAAAAACAAATGATACGTTTGAATATCATCTTGATTGACCGTTTTTTTAACTAAGCGCATGCCTAACACATATGTGAAAAATTCATAATTCTTTTCTGCACTGCTTGTAATAGCCGTTACGTGGTGTATTCCTTTTAAGTGGTTCATTCTACATTCCTCCGGATAAATCGTCTAGTTTATCATTTATTATTTATCTTTAATTTGAATATCTTTAATTAAAGATAATATACCATGATTAATTTTCCTTTGTCAATAAAGTATGGATGATCTCGGAAGGAAATATGTATATTTTTACATTTAACCAAAACATTATAAATGAGGACGAGCCAAATCGGCAATAAAACATCGTATAA
>NZ_JBFULJ010001220.1:0-879 GCF_056400385.1 Priestia sp. P5_B4 | reverse complement strand
ACATTATTTAATCCTAGTTACCATAATGTGCGTTATCGGTAGTTATGATTCCCTTGTTCAAATATGTATTTTCTGGTAACATCAGGATCGTTAAGAATACTTATTTAAGACTCATATAAACTATTAAGCAAGCGAGGCATAACACATTGAGAAAACATTTTAGTAAAATTTCATTTACTTTTTTAATTTTGACTTTTGGCTTTTATTTTATGGTTCCTACAAATAATAATTACTCATCAACAACTATTAATACATGGTTATTGATTGGATTAGCTTTGACATTAATTTTTGCATTTTTAAGTCCTAAAAATGCATGGAAAAAGATCGTACTAACCGTTAGTACAATAGCAATTGTACTATTTTTATTTATTGCTATTGCGTTTGGAATATCAGGTCTATAAAAAATATAGTTGTAATTTACATAATCAAAATTATAAGAAGTAACAAACCTTTAAAATTCCTATTATTAAAGGTTTTTATATATTTATAATTCAAATTTTGTAAAAGAAAAGTTCCAAAAAGGATAACAACTCTTGCCTTGTTATATTCTTTAGGATACAATACTGAGATATTTCCTCACCATTTTTATTCTGATTTGAAAACCTACTGTACTCTTGTTTGCACAGTAGGTTTTCTATTATAGAAAAGCGTACAATTCAATCACAGTACAAATGATTGGAAAAGGAATGATTAAATACCGAATAGTGGTAATGATTATCTTTATGTAAAATCTAATAACTCTTCTTATAGCTGTAAATAGATAAAAACATATTGACATTTAATTTCAAACTAACTATGATGATATACATTACATACACTTTAATTTAATAAATAAAAGCTAAGATAGGATCTTAAGTAATCCTAATCTCCCTGTTATAG
>NZ_JBFULJ010001219.1:0-883 GCF_056400385.1 Priestia sp. P5_B4 | reverse complement strand
CAAAGTGCGCGACGGCGAGCATCGCGATCCCGAACGCCAATCCGGGCGCGAGCCAGCGACGCCCTGCCCCGCGTCGCGGCCACCACAGCACGCAGGCGGCCGCGACGAGCGCCGAAGACGCCAGGACGAAACCCGCGCGCGAAAACGTCAGCGCCGCCGCGAGCCACAGCGCGACGACCGCGACCAGCGCAAGCCCCGCCTGCGCGCGTTGGCCGCGTCCTTGCGCCTGCGCGGCAAGGGCCAGCGCGATGGGCAACAGCACGCCGAGCAGATCGGCGAAATGGTTGCGGTTGGCGAAGGTGGCGATCGCACCGATCGGATGATGGAAGGCATGGAATCGCAGGGCGTTCGGGCCGCCCGTGGCTTGCGCGAATCCGAGGAAGGCCAGCGCCACCCCCACGCCGACCGCGATGATCAGCAAACGCCGACGCAGCGCATGCGGCAACGAACGCGCCGACAACCACATCGCGCCGAAGGTGAGGATCGCAAGCGCGGCGCGAACGGTCGCCCACGCATCCAGCGACATGGGGCGCCAGGCGGGCGCGATGCCGGCGTGCGCGAGATCCGCCGCGACCGACGCGCGCCCGGGCAACGCCGCGAACCACGCAGGCGGCAACGGCACAAGCTGCAGGGCCACCAGCGCGAGCGCGCTCGACAACAGGGCGAGGAATGCACGGTCCCAGCGCGTGACTTCCGCCGTGCGCCATCGCGCGATGCCGAGCGCCAAGCACGGCAACATGGCCAGGTGCACCATCGCATCGCCCGCGCCACGCGCCCCGCCGCCGAACAACAGGGCGACGACGAGCAGCGTCGCCGTGCAGGCAAACGCAACGGACTGGCGCTCCAGGAAAGACGGTCGGGTTTGCATCGGGAACTTCAGAAA
>NZ_JBFULJ010001218.1:0-884 GCF_056400385.1 Priestia sp. P5_B4 | reverse complement strand
CTTCCCAGTCAGAAAAGATAGGGTTTTTCTGCTCTATTGCTAAAGGATTTTCGTAGATGCCTCACGGCGTCTTGAGTAGTTAGTTTGTTCCGGATGTGAAAATTTATTCGTTGTTGGCTAATTTACATTTTAATTTTATAAATAGACATACTAATTGTATCCAATTTATTTAGTAATCGAAGGTGGAAGTCTAATAATGATGTATGTCTTTGTGGGCTTTTTAGTTTTTAATTTACTAGCATTTTTCGTACCTAAAAGATTAGTCCCTATTGAAATATATGCTACATGTATTTTTGCCTACGCTTATGGGGTAACAACAGATTTAGTGTTAGACCTGCATTACAATTTGTATGGTTATCTTCAAAAAGGGTTTCAGTGGTTATCGCTTTTAGCAGTTATTATGTATTTTCCCTCTATCAGTTTTTTGTTTTTGAATTTTTATCCATTTAACAAAGCTTTAGGAAGAAAAGTACTTTATATTTTAAGTTGGACACTTTTTTCTGTTGTATTCGAATGGTTCGTAGTTAACACGGACTTTTTTTATTATAATGGCTGGAAATTACTATATTCGGCTCTAGTATACCCAATTATTTTTCTTATTCTTGTAAGTAACTTGAAATTGGTGAGAAAAATAATTTCTAGTAAACGATAATTATCCTTCTGAAAACTCGGAAAAAATTCGAAAAAATTACCTGTTAAGTTATTTTATTAGGTTCTTTTTGTTGAGTTCCCTATAGTAACTAAAAATATATATGATATACATTAAAAAATCAGAAGCAGCTACCTCTTCATGAGATAATTCCTTCTGATTCTGAATAGCAGTTAATTCATCTTATTCCTTGCATTAAGAAAATACATCTATACATGTATGACAGTTGTCATAC
>NZ_JBFULJ010001217.1:0-884 GCF_056400385.1 Priestia sp. P5_B4 | reverse complement strand
ACGTTTCCACCTTGGATGACAATAGCTCCTTCAATTACATGACCGAGCGTATAGGCCGTTTCATTTAATCGTAAATCCACTTTGGCAGCTCCAACTCCAATTTTAGCAAACATTTTTTTAAACATTTTTTTCCTCCTCCAAAATGCTCTTACTATATATACGAAGTATACCGTTTATAAGTTTCAACTTACAAAAAAAGAACTCAATTTCTTGAGTTCTTTCTGCTAAATCAACGCTTCATTTTAATTCAATTATTTATTAAATTAAAACACCCAGCCCCAACAGCAGCGACGTCTTTTACAACCGCCGTGGTTACCGCCATGACCTCCACCGTGGTTACCGCCGTGACCTCCGCCATGACAACCTCCGTGATCTCCGCCGTGGTTACCGTCGTGACCTCCGCCGTGGTTGCCACCGTGACCTCCGCCGTGGTTGCCACCGTGACCTCCGCCGTGGTTGCCACCGTGACCTCCGCCGTGGTTGCCACCGTGACCTCCGCCATGACAACCTCCGTGACCTCCACCGTGGTTACCGCCGTGACCTCCGCCATGACTGCCCCCGTGATCTCCGCCATGGTTACCGTCGTGACCTCCGCCATGGTTGCTACCATGATGGCATTTTTTATGTCCAGAACGATGATCATCATCATGTTTAGGACAATGATCGTTATGCTTATAATCGTTATGACAGCATTTTCCTTCATGGCTACTTCTTGGATCATAGCCAGAAGTTTTGTAATAATACTGATTAGAACACCAGCAACACTTCTTTTTATTGTTGTAACTCACATAAACCATCCTTATCTATAAATAAGATTTATATAGGCAATTTTATACCTATATATAAATAGATTATGTAAACTAGTACAAGGAAGTGCATTGCTG
>NZ_JBFULJ010001216.1:0-886 GCF_056400385.1 Priestia sp. P5_B4 | reverse complement strand
TTTTTCCTCTTTGTTTTTTTAAACCGCTTTGAATAATGTTATCTCCATATTTTTCACGCAAACTTTCGACCGCTTTGTATAAAGGCTCTTTTTTTGCTTGCTCTCCATATGTAAACAAATCTAACTGTTCTTCTTCCTGAAGATGGTGGCTCACTTGAAGAGCAGCTACGCCTAATAAACGAATCGGTTCTCCGTTCCAATGCCTTTGAAATAATACCGTACTGTAATGAAAAAGATCATTTGGCTCGCTAATTGCTTTTGAAATAGTTTGGCTTCGAGTGATGGTTTTAAAATCACTGTATCGTATCGTTAATTGAATCGTTTTGCTTACAACTTTTTTCGCTTTCATACGAGAGCTTACAGAATGCGATAGTTTATTTAAAATAGGGAGAACTTCATGTTCATCTACTGCATTTTGAGATAGCGTCGTAGAGTTTCCAATAGATTTAAACTGTGATTGGCGATCAGGGTTTACCTGTCGATCATCTTGGCCCCATGCTCGTTCTTTCATAACTTCTCCTTTTATTCCGAGAGTTTGTTTAAGARGACCGGGAGCGGCTTTTGCTAGATCACCGATGGTCACGATCTTAATCGCATTTAGCTTCTCAGCTGTTTTTTTACCGATTCCGTGCATTTCCTCTACGGCTTTTGGCCAAAGAACTGTTTGGACATCTCTTTTTCGAAGGACGGTAATCCCTAAAGGTTTTTGCATATCACTTGCCGTTTTGGCCAAAAATTTATTCGGCGCGATTCCAATTGACACAGGAATTTGCAGCGTCTGTATTAAATGCTGCTGAATTGACTTTGCTATGTCAAGAGGAGAGCCTAATTCAGCACAGTTTGTAATATCCAAATAGCCTTCATCAATGGAAGCAGGCTCTAAAAG
>NZ_JBFULJ010001215.1:0-888 GCF_056400385.1 Priestia sp. P5_B4 | reverse complement strand
CTCTATGTCAGAGTTAGCTAATTTAGGAGCTATGCATATCTCTACAGCGTTTAATTTTTCAAAAAAATTAGAAAATCAGGGATATCTGCATTTGTCCAAAAGAGAAAATGATAAAAGAAACACCTACATCAAATTGACTGAAAATGGCGAACAATTATTGCTTGATACGCTCAAAGGGTATGAACCACATAACAGTAAGATATGTAAAGGCGCACTTCCTTTAAAAACGTTATACGGCAAATTTCCCGCTTTTCCAGAGCTAGTAACCGTTGTTCGCCATGTTTGCGGCGGCGAGCTTGTGACCGTTGCTGATCAACCTTTTGTGAATATAAAAGAAGCGGGAATAGAAGAAAATGAAGATAAGAAAGAAGTCCAGCTAACTAGTAATTGAACGCAGTGAATAATATGCAGACAATAGGGCTTCATGAAAATAAGTGAATAACAGGCGAGCTGTTTTATACGTGAGAAATACGACGTATAAAACAGCTCTTTTTTATTTTTCGAATAATGATTCTCCATTATATTATGAGAAATTTAGGATAAGCTACCAGTAGTAAATTTTCTGAAGAGAAGGAGTGATTACCATGAATAAGTCAGACTCGATTTCTGTTTTTCAATTGATCCTTCTTTCAATGACGTTTATTGGCTTAAAAACTCATGTGATGCTCATATCTCCATTAATTAAAACGGCAGGACGAGATGCTTGGATCACCGTTCTTCTTACTTGTCTTTTAACACTCATATGGGTTCCTTTACTCGTATATGTAAATAAAAAAACAAAAGGCGAACATCTTTTTCAATGGATGAAAAAGCATGTGAATAAGTCATTTACCAATGTCGTTATTTTTCTTACAATCGTTTATTTGACCCTTATGGAGATCGTCACTT
>NZ_JBFULJ010001214.1:0-888 GCF_056400385.1 Priestia sp. P5_B4 | reverse complement strand
CTCTTGGCACATCGAGAGATAACCTATGTCAAACAGTTAGTGAACATCATCAGCAATTACTTACGTTTGCGAATGCGAGTGGGGCACTTACTGCTTCGGTAAAAGGGGCCATTCAAGCTGCACCAGGAAAACAACATGTACTAAATTTTATTTCTACTCAACGTGAAACAATGAACTTGGTAAAAGGAGCTTCTAAAAGATCCTAATTAATAAACCTTATTATGTTCATTAACTATTGAATAGTATGGCGCAGGTATTCAAAAACTCTATAAATTGGTGATTGATTTGAATAAATGGGTGGGAAAAGTGAAAGGTTATGATCATTTAGGTTACTATATGGGAACTTATCAAGCTGTTATAGAAAAACAAGGGAATTTACTTTATAAGATGACATTGTCTTTTGATGGTATTTATATGCTAAAACAACAGAAAAGAAAATTTCATTTGAAAGATAACATATTTTATAGCTCAAGCTTAGAAGTACTGAAAAGAAAATTTAGAAGTTTAATTCCTCTTGAAAAGAAAACAAAAGTAATATGGATGGAAAAAATTATAGAATTATGATTATGCTATATCAAGTGTTGTATATGAAATAGAGGGTATTAAAACTTGTTCTTTATGAGCAAGTTTCAATACCCTCTATTATATTATTTTTGCTAACTTAAAAGCATATGTCAGCATTTAGTGAGCTTGATCGCACAATGATTAAAGAAAAGCAACAAGCTGGAATTACCATTGCAAAAAGAAAAGGTATTTATAAAGGAAAGAAACCGAAATTTACGTTAAAGCATGAAGGAGTACGGCATGCTATCGAACTACATGAAACCACTAATAAGCCTGTAAAGGAAATCTGTAAAATCACAAATATAAGTGAAGCTACTTTTTATC
>NZ_JBFULJ010001213.1:0-890 GCF_056400385.1 Priestia sp. P5_B4 | reverse complement strand
CGTTTTAATAAAGACTGTGGAAACTCCGTTGATATGAATATCATTGATGGATACCTATTTGATTTCCCAACCAACGTTGTAGAACTACAAAAAGATGTTGCTGATTCATTTTTTACAGATGCAGTAACAGCACCAGAAGAGTTTAAGAAGCGTATCTTACTATCTACAACAATCGGTGACGAAGAGAAAGAACGTTATTTCTTAGTCGGTGACATCGCAGCAAGCCAACAACTTGCGAATAACCACATCAATCGTTTACATAACAAAATTACAAGTCATATTCCTTATGTGACATTTCTAGCTGCCATTGCATACTATCATGCATTACATGCAAAAGATCAAAAAGATAATAGCATCGAGATTAACTACTTCTCTACGATGTTACCAATCTGGTTACTGAAAAAAGAAAGTACGTTTGGAGAAGCGCAAAAAGCCATGGCTACTCGCTTCCTAGGTGACCATGCTTTCCGCATTCATACACCAGGGTTCGAAAAAGAAATAAAGGTATCTGTAGAAGAAAGTGCATGCTTAAAAGAAGGCGAGATTGCACGCTTTGCACTAAAGAAAGACCTAACGCTTCAAAACCGTGAAGATGCCAATGAATATGTGGAATGTGAAACCGTGATGGTAGATATCGGTGGAGGATCAATCGATGTCGTGATTTTACCAGAAGGATTAAAAGCTGCGAACAGCCGTGAGTCATTCCAAAGCATCGAGGGCATCCCCTACTTGGCGCATATAGATAAGTTACGAAAAGAGAAATTCCCAGAATTGTTTACTGATTTACGTGCTTTTGATCAGTTTATTTTAGATAACTACAACAAACAAAAATTTGAGTTAAAGAATGAAAATACGGGTGAATCTATTGATTTAACAGCTCAAATTACATC
>NZ_JBFULJ010001212.1:0-890 GCF_056400385.1 Priestia sp. P5_B4 | reverse complement strand
ATTAATAAGAGATGCACCTGTTACATATGCCGTAGTGTCTTTTGGCACGCTATCATAAATCTGATTCGCTATTTTTTCAACTTTTTCATCCGATCCACTGACAGTAACCGGAACTAAAACAGTTTTTTTGTCTTTAGACATTAATTGATTACGAACATCTTGATCATCTGTTAAAGGCGTTGTGACATCTTTTACACCTTTGATTTTCTCTGTCTTATCAATGATTTTCTGTATTTGTTTCTCACTATCTTTATCTAATGCGTTATCTAACTTGATAACCATGCTGATGGTATTACTATCTTCTCCAGCATTTTTTAGAATTTGGCTGGCTCTAGATGAAACGGCATCGTCAGGAAGCTGAGACTGTCCTTTTTCACTTGCGAGCTTTGTTAAATTTGGTGACGTTAGCATCAATATAACCGTTAAAGCTAAAATAAAGGCCGCAATCACCCATTTAAATTTCACAATAAATTTCATTCTTTGCTTTCCCCTTTTGTAGTTAACTTTTCTTTTGCCATTGTAAGAATTTCAATAAATGTATCTATTTTTTCTTCTTCTACATCATCAAACAAATTCTCAATGATACTAAAACACGCGGCATTTCCGTCATTTATTACCTTTTCTCCTTCAGCCGTAATCTTAATAAGCTTAGAACGTTTATCGCTCTCTAGTTCATTAGTGTCCCACTCCACAAGCCCTTTTTCGAGCAGCTTTTTGATTCGATTCGAAATAGCACTTTTATGAACACCTTGCAAGACAGCAAGACTGCCTGGTGAAGATGGACCTTTAATCATTAAACTATTTAACAAATCAAACTGCTGTCTAGAGACATGTTCGAAGAGGTTATGGCTAAGCTCTCTGTGAATTACTTCTGTTCCTACAAACAGCAC
>NZ_JBFULJ010001211.1:0-892 GCF_056400385.1 Priestia sp. P5_B4 | reverse complement strand
CTTATTTGATTGATCATTCGATTATTGGAGGTGTTGAAAAGCTACTTCACTACGTTGTACAAGCTCTTAGAAACAAAAGTAATATAGAAATCGTTGTCTTTTTATACGCGTTTTCAGGGCTTATCGGAATGATTAAGATGGCTGGAGGAGTTAAGGGGTTTGTGGAAACTGCTGCAGAAAGAATTGATACAAGAAAAAAAGCCCTTATTTTAACCTATGTTTCAACCATTGGAACATTCAGTGCTCCCACATTTCGCTTTGTTACAATCGCGCCCATCATGAGAGCGCTGCTGAAAAAAGTGAAAATGACGACAGCAGAGCTAGGGTTTGTTATTGAAACAACTGCTACTCCTGTTATCGTCTTAATTCCCGTGGCAACGGMATTTGTAGGATATATGGTATCAATCATTCAAATGGCGATTGATCACCAAGGCATAAAACAAGACGCTTATTCTTTGTTCATTCAAAGCATTCCATATAATTTCTTTTCGATTGTGATTATTTTAGTAGGGATTTATTTAAGCTTTTTTCATCATTCAACATCTACAGCTCCTATGAAGCTTGAGGAAGAAGACGAAAAAGATTGGCATGATTGTCACCCTTGCGTATCGAAGGATTTGCCTTCTAAGCCTTGGAATCTGTTAGTGCCTTTACTTGTTGTGATTTCACTCACCTTACTTTTAACATGGTGGAGTGGACATCATAAGAGTCACACCTTTTTTGAAGCATTTATTAAAGCAGACGTGCTAGAAGCGATGGTAGTAGCTTTAATTATGACTACGTTAATTACCCTCATTTTTTTCTTGTTTCAGCGCTTTACATTACAGAATTTGCTTAATGGTTTTATCACAGGAGGCAATGACTTAATGTCCGTTATCCTGTTGTTATCGGT
>NZ_JBFULJ010001210.1:0-892 GCF_056400385.1 Priestia sp. P5_B4 | reverse complement strand
GTAGAAAGGCAAGAAGAGCTGTAGGTGAAAATGTATGAGAAAAAGATGAAGCAACAAAAGCATCTGCTTCTGAACAAAGTGAAAGTACATAAGCAAATCCCATCATAACGGCAGAAGACATATAGTCATTGCTTGCAAGATTCGTCAATAGTTGTCTATCTAAAAAGGTTTGAAATAGACTTGCTACGAGTGCACCAAATAATAAGTATTTGCCCATGTCGAAAAATTCATCACCGGCATGATATAACGTTTGTTTTAATTTGTTATCTACGTTTGCTTCTTCATGTTCATGAACGTGTACATCTCGTAGCTGATTTGAATTTTTAAAAAAGAAATAAACGGATAAACTAATTAATAGACAAGCCACAGCAGCCAGGCCCATACGACTGTAAACGATGGACGTATTTGACTGGAATGCATAAAAAGTAGCAGCAAAGACAACGGGATTTAAAATAGGTGCCCCAACTAAAATGACAATGCCGATATGAAGAGGCATTCCTTTTTTTAATAACCGCCTTATAACTGGAATAATGGCACATTCACAAACCGGTAAAAGAGCACTTACTAGAACAGCTGGTAAAAGGGCTATATACGGATTTTTTGGAATCAGACGTTGAATGAATTCTTCTGAGACAAATACTTGAATAAKGGCAGATGCAAATACTCCCAGCAAGATAAAGGGGATAGCTTCAAGTACAATGCTTAAAAAAATAGAGTTTACATTTAATAAAGATGCTGGAATGGCTAAATCATTTGTATTTATATCAACAAAGAAAAAACAGTAACCAAAAAGCATTAGTAACAGCACACCAATTAGGTCTTTACTTACCTGTGATAGAGTTGTCATAATCTATCGTTTCACCTCCAATTACTAGAACTATATGATAGAGTT
>NZ_JBFULJ010001209.1:0-894 GCF_056400385.1 Priestia sp. P5_B4 | reverse complement strand
GAGTAAATTCGCTACTTCTCTTCCCCACTCCTCAAGCACTTCAAAGTTTTTTGTATCATTTGTTGAGACAGAATCAGCATATATTTGAATTAAATGAACGCGCCACGGTTCTAACTGTTGTTGAATATCTTTTTCTTCATATCTTTTTTGTTTTGAGAACTCTTCTTTTTTTTCTAGAATTAAATTCGTAATGTGTTTAAGCTTTTTATCTAATAATAATGACTCCATATTGTTCTCCCGTTAAGAATTTGTTTACTTAAAATGATATCACAAATACCGTTAAAAAAAGTAAAACTAAGGGAAAAAGCTTTAAAAAATGAACCGGATGTCCCTTTTTGCGAATAGAATGAGCTAAATTGAACCTAAAACTTACATAAGCTGAACTTCTCTCCTTCCTTTTATCGTTACTTTCACAGTGAATTCTCATACATAACTCTTCAGTTTAATGTTGGGCTATCTTAGCATATATGATAAATAGATGAAAAAATGTAAAAGGGTTTGCAGCAAGCATGTCGCATGACAGGATGTGTTTTAGGAAAGAATGAAAAGGAATTCCCTATAAAAAGGAGGTTAGGTATATGTCATTTATTTGGACGCTTATTGTTGGAGGACTTATCGGCTGGCTTGCTGGTGTGTTAACGGGACGAGATGTTCCAGGTGGAATTATCGGAAACATCATCGCTGGTTTCATTGGAGCATGGTTAGGCTCTCTAATTTTTGGAGATTTCGGTCCAGAGATCGGCGGATTCGCAATTGTTCCTGCTATTATTGGTGCTGTTATTTTAGTCTTAATTGTGAGTTTTGTTTTACGCAAAATGCGCGGAAATAACAATCATCGACATGCCTGAATGAAAAAGAGAAATCAGCGTCTTGATTTCTCTTTTTTCCTTACTT
>NZ_JBFULJ010001208.1:0-895 GCF_056400385.1 Priestia sp. P5_B4 | reverse complement strand
CAAATTATGTATGAATTATATATACGCTTTTATAAGGATTTTAACATATAATTAAGGTAAAAAAGAATTATTTTAGGAAGAGGAAAATGTGTGAAACGTAGTCGATTGTTGCTTTTATCGCTAATTAGTAGTTTGTTCGTTATTTTAGTGTCCTTGTTCCAGTGGGATCTGATTGATATGATAACAGAATTTTTAATGTTACCTATTTGGTTATTTGTATATGCTTTCTTTATCATAATGACTATATGGACATCAATTCACCTTTTTAAAAAGAGAAAGTGGCAGCCGTTTGTTATTCAGCTCATTACTATCTCATTATGGTTTTTATTTCCATTCAATCAAGTCAACTTAGATCTCAACTTTAAAATCCATCAAGATAAGAGAGAAGAGGTTGCAACTCAAATAGAAAATGGTGTTATTAAACCTAATGTATCTGATAGTCCATCACTTATTCAATTACCTAAAAAGTATACTCAATTGTCTAAAGGTGGGGGCGACATCGTAGTAGAAACAAAAGGAAAGGCTAAATCAATTCTTTTCTTTACATACCGTGGGATGCTAGACAATTTTTCGGGGTTTGTATATAATCCAAACGATAACAAACCTTCAAAAAGCGATTTTAACGGGCATTTTAAACAAATAAAAAAAGTACATAAAAACTGGTATTATGTATCTTCTTATTAAAAAGAACCTACTGTTTTGATAGCAGGTCCTTCTTGTTACTTATTTCTTTTTTAACCTTTTAACAACTTTAAAAGCTAGGAATCCTATTAAACCAATAATTATTAAGAATAATAGCAATACTTTTTATTTCATTGAAACAAAGAGAAAGGTGCGTTCATTGTAAATATACAAATGGATTGCAAGAAGATTCATGCTGTTTCTCTATATGAGT
>NZ_JBFULJ010001207.1:0-897 GCF_056400385.1 Priestia sp. P5_B4 | reverse complement strand
TGTTTATATAAATGATAAAGAGTAAAAACGCACTCTGGATGACGCTCTTTATGGTTAAAAAATCCGTGAGGAAACATGAGTGAAAGATTCCCTTTTTCAATTCCGGTCACATACTTGTTTTCCATAAGCGGATATTCTTTCACAACCCAGTGCGCTTCATCAATAGTAGACGTAACCACTTCACCAAAGTATACGCCCATACACTCTTCGAATTCTTCTTTTGTCATCGAAAAATAGTCAAAGCAGTTGCTGTCTTCTAGATCATAGTAAAGAAGCTCTAATATTTTCAAACTTTCATCTGTAAAATCAACGATGAATTCATCTACCGCTTTGCTTATTTCATGAACGTGATTCATGCACTGTTCGCGCACTTGATGATAGTAATAGCTAGCTTCAAACTGATGTTCACACGTCACTAACGATTCTCCGTATGGTGCTGTTAGATCATGATGCTTGCTCATRCTGACACCTCCACGCTATGCTTATGGAGCAAGTATAACATTAACCAAGCAGATATTGATCATCTTCCATTAACAACCTATCCGTGGCAATATTAGGTTCACTTTTTACTCATTATTCTGCCGTACACAAATCCTCCGCTGACAAGAAGAATACCGCTAATTAATACGCTGCTTAAAAAGGTTTGCGAATGCATCAAGTGATTATACATCATCCACACGCTCATTTCGTCATCTCCTTTTGGCTTTTTTAACTAGTATCCCCGGTTTTCTTACCGCACATGCCGGCGTTTTCACTGTTTTTTCATCAAGTTTCTATATAGTTAAAGCCGTGAAGCCAACTATCTTTTTTCATCGTTTTACTCCTTAAAAAGCCTGCTTATGACTCTAAAGCAGGCTTTTTTTACATGGTGAAACAAGTGATTAAGCCGTCTATCCC
>NZ_JBFULJ010001206.1:0-897 GCF_056400385.1 Priestia sp. P5_B4 | reverse complement strand
AAATACGGTTTTGCATGCAGCTTCTCCTTTCCCGTCGTTCAAAATATAATAAATGCCATTTGGCCAAGATAAGTTCCTATTTAGTTTGACTTTCTTTTTAGTGAACCGCTATAGACTAATACCTTTCATAAGACGGAAGGTTTCAAGAAGTAAAACGTTTAACCCTAGCCATACTCCTCCAAATACATATCCTGCTGCAATATCGCTGGGATATTGTATGCTCAGGTACAAACGACTAATCGCAATAAGCAATAAAATAAGAATGGCTGCTATTGGTGCTAATGTAGGAGTCCATAATCTTTTAGAGTGTCGAACCAGCATAAATACAGCAAACCCATAAATAACAAAAGCCATCAAAGACTGCTCGCTTGGAAAGGTGTATGAAAGCTGTTCTATCAACGATTTTCTAATAGGGGAGAAATGGTGGAAAATTCGTCTTAGGCTTTCTTCGTATAGCTCTCCGCCGCCTGCAACAGCTACCAGAGATAATAATTCGATTTTTTTATCTCTGCCTTTCCATAAAATCCACACAAGTGTAAAGGAAATTAATGCCACCAGAACTTGCCTGGATCCCAGCATGAAAAATATCCGCATTGGTACATTCCAATCTTTATTAAAAAGGGCTGTTATTAATAGACTCGTTATTTTGTTAAAATCTCCAAACTCGTTTGCGATAAAGTCTTGCGTCATTCCAATCATAAGCAGAATAAACCCTAATGTTACTAATGCTGTAAATATAAAAACAAGCCCTGCCCGTTTCCGCGTATGAAACACATTTACTATCCACTTGAGACAATTAATTGCTATCTTTTTAATCGTTACTTTGAACTTTTTATAAATGTAAATAGCAACGAACAAACTTACAGCTACAATCATCCCAATGATAAAGTACTTCTT
>NZ_JBFULJ010001205.1:0-900 GCF_056400385.1 Priestia sp. P5_B4 | reverse complement strand
GAAGTAAAAAACAGCTGTCCAAAGAGCTCTTCACTCATCCACTGCTTAAACCCTGTTAATAAAGTCGGATACGAAAAGGAGATTAGTATAAAAGCAACACCAATTCCAACAGCCGTAGTGGTCGTTTTGCTGATAACAGAGATAAAAAACAGCACACAGCATATCGCAATAGTCGTCAAGTAGGCATATCCATAGAATGAAAGATTATATACTAGCGCTTCTTTTATGCTGAAAGCATGACTGTGATAAAACACAAAGTAGGTTTGCGGATGTTCAAACATCAGAAAGCCTATCACATAGCTCATACAAAAATACGTAATAAAAAACAGTGCATTAAACAGCAGAATCACTGCGGCTTTTGCTAGGATGATTTCTTTAAACGAATATGATCGTATCATGACCATTCGCAGCTGTCCTGACCGGTATTCGCCGGTAACAACGAGCGTAATAAAAACTAAGAACATAGCATTAAAAACGGTAAATAACATTTCGGCTAAGCTCAGTACAGGAAAGTTTCCCGCAAAC
This sequence comes from Priestia sp. P5_B4, assembly GCF_056400385.1. Taxonomy (NCBI): domain Bacteria; kingdom Bacillati; phylum Bacillota; class Bacilli; order Caryophanales; family Bacillaceae; genus Priestia; species Priestia sp. P5_B4. Next base: position 375 of record NZ_JBFULJ010001205.1, on the reverse strand, counting down.
GTATACTGTGGTAAGTCGACTGTGAGTGCTCCGTTTTCTTTTTGGAGATAGGAAGAAGCAACTAACAGCACCACCGGCACTAATAGAAAGGTCAGCCACGCCACTTTTCGTTTCCAAAGTCTTTCCCACTCCGCTACTAACAGCTCCTTCATTGTGACACCAGCTCTACAAATGCATCTTCCAGATTTTTACCGGATGCTAACTGGTCTAAAGCGCCGTCCCATATTAGCTCTCCTTCTCGCATCACGACAATTTGATCACATACTCGCTGTAATTCATCCAGCAAATGACTAGAAATCAAAATCGTTTTGTTATAGTGGCGTTTTAAGGTGAAAAGAAGCTCGCGCAGTTCACGTACGCCCATTGGATCTAAGC
>NZ_JBFULJ010001204.1:0-905 GCF_056400385.1 Priestia sp. P5_B4 | reverse complement strand
TTATGAGACTAGTTAACGCTATAATATAACTAACAAAAACGTGCGGATAGAAAAAAGACTTCAACTGTTTAAGTAGTGCTACAACACTCTTAAACCGTTCCTCCTAGTTACGGTAGGAAAAACACTTGTCGAAGTCTCTTGTTAATAGAGTTAGTTTTTATAAAATAAAACTTATGTGTTTATTTTATATGAAATTGACATCTATTTCAAGGGCTTAGTTCATCAAAATCACGGCATTGTTTTCCTTTCATAAGGGAGACAGTGTCTTTTTTGTGTTCCTTAAAGGAGAAGATGAACAAATGACAAAGCTYTTTACCTGCTATTTACAAGATGTAAATACCTTCAATGGACGATTCACATGGTTATGGAAAGAAAAACCTACCCTTCGCAAAAAGAAAGAAGCGTTTTTAGAAACACTTCGTACTTACTTTAAACAACAACAAGTGGCCCTACATAAAGTATTCCCTAAAAAACGTATGGAAATGTTAGATTACGTGATTTATAACCTTGTTGCTACAGGCATTCAAGCCATTCACTCAAAAACACTCATGCAAAAATTTGATGTATCCCAAAGTACCGTTTCTCGCTTTGTAAAATCATTAAAGGAAACACCGTTTATGATCGTGGCACGTTATATCAAAGAAGATACAACAGGTGCTCATCCTGATAGCTATGTATTTATCCTTAAAAGCCATACGAATTTTGATCAAATTTGTGATGAAATCTTTTTTGACCATGACACAACAGGTRTTCAAACGCTTCAACAAGAAGAAATGACAACTCCTGTGACAACTCCTGTGACAAGTCCAGAAAGTGCCGAAAACGTTGATAGACCAAGCTTAGAGGGCGAAAAAACATCGTCCCCCTTTATTAACCTTGATTTACCTAAAAATCATTWAAATAAT
>NZ_JBFULJ010001203.1:0-905 GCF_056400385.1 Priestia sp. P5_B4 | reverse complement strand
CTATAACCCAGCGGATGAAGTGATTGTGACCATTGGAGCTAGTCAAGCAATTGACATTGCTCTTCAGCCAGCCCGTTTAATTTTTGTGTAAAGAAGTTCATTTTGGATACTTCGTCTAATACGACGCTGTTCATTACCGCCGTTTTGGCATCTTTTCCCCACGTAAACGGCCCGTGCCCTTGAAGTAAAATGCCAGGAACCGCTAACACATCTAAGCCGCGCTCTTCAAACGTTTCGATAATCACCTTGCCCGTTTCCACTTCATATCCGTCATTCACTTCTTTTTCGGTCAAAAAGCGCGCGCATGGTACGGAACCATAAAAGGTATCGGCATGAGTAGTACCCATTGCCTGCACATCAAGTCCTGCTTGAGCCCAAATGGTCGCCCACGTTGAATGCGTATGGGCAATACCGCCGATTTGCGGGTAATGTTTATAGAGTACGGCATGTGTCAGCGTATCAGATGACGGATTAAGCTCACCTTCTACCACGTGACCATCTAGATCAACGACTACCATGTCTTTAGCCGTCATTTTTTCATACGTAACGCCGCTTGGTTTAATCACAAACAAACCGCTGTCTCGATCAATGGCACTTACATTTCCCCACGTATACTTGACCAGTCCGTGTTTTGGCAAATCGACGTTTGCTTGAAATACTTCTTCTTTTAATTTATCTAGCACACTAACTCCTCCCGTTCTTCGCTGTGGTGCTCTGCAGCTGCTTTTTCAATCACTAGCCCTTTTTTATATCTTTTAATAAATGCTTCAAACCCTTTTACATCGAGTTCGTCAGGATAAATTTCTTGTGCGGTCACTTCTTTAAAGACTTTATCATCCAAGAAATCTTCTAAACTTTCATTCTCACTTTTATTGAGCATATAAGAAGAAAGAATAGCCATTCCC
>NZ_JBFULJ010001202.1:0-906 GCF_056400385.1 Priestia sp. P5_B4 | reverse complement strand
GAATTTAAGAACGGCGTTACTTCTTCACCATTTAACTTATAACCAATCATAAATGACTGAAGTGACTCTAATGAAATATAGATGACGTTTTTGCCTTTTGCTTGACCGAAATATTCTTTGTTCGGCTCAGCATATGTTGCTTTTGCATAGTTCTCTACCTCAGCCACATCACTGCTATCTGCTAGCGCGCGCTGTGCTGAAGATTTCGAGCTCTGGATGATGTCATAGATCGTATAGTTATACGTTCCTAAATATTTTACTAAATAGTTGCGGTCAAATGTTCTTGTTAATAGTTGAGGACGATCCATTTCCGCTAGTGCGATGTTGGCACTTAAGAATAAAATCCCTGATAAAAATACACCTGTCACAGTACGTCGACTAATTGTTGCTGGTAAGTCAACTTTTTTCCATAGTACTAAAACTAAAAGAATAAAGAAATCTGTGAAGTATAAAATATCAGTTGGGCTAATTAAAGCCATGGCACTGCCGCCTAATTGACCAAAGTTGTTTGACTGAGTCAATACAGGAACAGTAATAAAATCATTAAAGAAGCGATAGTATACTACATTTGCGTACAGGATGAATGAAAGTAAAAAATTCATTCCAAGCAGTGCTCGTACTTTTCCCCGCCCTTTAAATAGTAGTGCAATGGCAAAAAAGAAAATTGCCGAACCAATTGGGTTTATGAAAAGTAAAAACTTTTGCATAAAATTATCTAGCCCTAAGTTAAATTCGATACGATAAACGGTATACGTTTTAATCCAAAACAACAAAACTGCAATTAGAAATAACGGCAGCTGTTTCGAAAAAATATTTTTACCGTTTGTCATGAGCTGTTTCATATTCCCACCTCTGTCTCTATTGAAATTTAAGCTCACTTTTATTTTTATAGTAAATGTAAAAAGA
>NZ_JBFULJ010001201.1:0-908 GCF_056400385.1 Priestia sp. P5_B4 | reverse complement strand
CTTAGTGACCCATAAAAAATTCCCCTCCATGTACAATGTCATCCTCACTCTCAAAGAGTAATTTTTTCACACTATATTTAGAGAGGGTAATACCAAATTTTACTTATTTTCTCGCATTACTTGAGCTACTTCAGTAAAAATTACGCCTAAGCCATGTGCACCTGCGTCCGGATAACCAAGACTTCTTTCTCCAACCGTACCAGCACGTCCCATACGTGCAACAATCTGTTCGGTTGATTTTGCTCCTTCAACAGCAGCTTCTGCTGCTTTAACAAGAGCATGTTTCATGCTTTCACCTTCAGCAGCACTTGATGTTAACGTATCTGCATAAGGTACTAAGGCATCGATTAAAGTTTTATCTCCCACAACAGCTCCACGTCCAAAAGAACGTTCTCCTGTTGCTTGAATTCCTTTTACAGACGCTTGGATCATTTCAGCAAATTCTGTTAAATTCAGTTCGGTTTTAGATTCGGCGTTCTTTCCAGCCGCGCGAAATGCTGATCCCCAAATAGGGCCTGATGCTCCGCCACAGTGCTCCATGATAACGATAGAACACGCCTCTAAGAAGTTTCCAATATCATTTGATTTATTTTCGAGAATTTCGTGCCATTCAGCTTTCAACTGTTTGAACCCTTTAGCAACACYCATACCAAAGTCTCCGTCACCAGCATGGGAATCTAATTCACAGAATGGTATTTCATTTCTAATAATACATTCACTCATTTGGTCAACCATAAAAATAATATTATTCAACGTCAATCGATTTTCGGTTACTACGGAATATTCTTTGTTGGTTTGCACCTCATAAGACACTTTCGGGGCCTCCGCGGTACCGATGATTTCATTATAAGTGACAGCTGGTACTTCACCTTTGATTTTTAGCGCAGGAGTATCGCACTCTTCAGATA
>NZ_JBFULJ010001200.1:0-915 GCF_056400385.1 Priestia sp. P5_B4 | reverse complement strand
CTGGAAGAGAGTGACAACCGGTTTCCAAGCTGGTCTTAACGCAAGTATTGGCGGAGCGCTTCTCGCTGCGATGAACACGGGAGCTGAGTATGGCTTTGGAGGCGTTATTTCATCTCTTCCTGGCTTTGCAACCGTTCGTGATGGTATTTCACATACCTTTACAAATCCGCTTGTCAATGGAGCCGTTACGACAAACATTTTAGCCGGTATTACAGGCTCTGCTTCTGGAGGTATGGGAATTGCGCTTAGTGCGATGGGAGATAAGTATGTAGAAGCTATTAACCAGTACAACATTCCTCCTGAAGTTATGCACAGAGTTGTAGCGATGGCATCAGGCGGTATGGATACGCTTCCTCATAACGGAGCCGTTATTACCCTGCTTGCTATTACCGGGTTAACCCACAAGCAGTCTTACCGAGATATTTTTGCCATCACTGTTATAAAAACGCTTGCATGTTTCTTAATTATTGGAATCTACAGCTTAACTGGACTCGTATAACAAATAAAGAGGCTGAGTTTAGTTAAAGAAAAATCCGAACGATGAATCGTTCGGATTTTTTTATTGTTGTGGTGAACATAGATTTCATGTATATAGGTGCTTTTAGCGGTTGATTGGAGGACAAGGCGAAGACTCCCGCGGAAAGCGGAGTCTTGCACGGAAGCCAGCAGCGGTTTCACAAGGAATCTTTATCTCCTTTGTTCGTCTATAGGTTGCAGTGATTTAACTGTATATCAAGCTTTTTGCTTTAAAACAGATTCTTTGACTTTCTAAACTGTAAGTATTATGATTACACTACTTTCTGCAGTACTATATGCCGTTACATTAATTCTTAGCATGTTTATGAAGAAAGGAGAATGACTGTGAAGCTATTTGAAGGAAATTTAAAAGTAGGCGACTGGGTCAAAGGAAAGTCT
>NZ_JBFULJ010001199.1:0-915 GCF_056400385.1 Priestia sp. P5_B4 | reverse complement strand
CTCTACAATAGCGTCTCGGTAACGATGCATGGTATTAATATCTTCTTCTCTAGGTGAAGGCGTATCGTGATTTGGTTTGATACGATACTTAGCATCAAAAAGATATACACTTTTTTTCTCCCCTTGCTTTACTTCAAGCAGTAAGTCCGGCTTTTGAATAACGGTATGAGTATGATGGTATGCTTTCTGATACCATAGCGTGACTTCTGCTTTCCCCACTTGAAAACGATGATAAGACGGCTGCATCCTGACGTTCAACCCTTGTTCTGTCGTTGTCATGATGTTTTGTTCTATCCGTTTGCCGTAAGTTTGCAACTTCTTTAAAAGACTAACATACGTCCAGTATTCATAGAGAGTTGCGATATCTTTTAATGAAAGGTGGTAAAACTCTCCGTTAAGAGCCAACCCTCGCGTTAAGAACATAAAGTATCTGCTTGCTTCCCGGTAGCGGGGTGCCGTACGCAGTGTAGGAGGAAGAGTTGAAGCTTGTAGGGTCTTCACCCGTTGCCAAAACGCATTATTTAACAGTCTTTTTAATTCGGCATGATTAGTTTCTAGAGCCGATACGGCTTCTTTTTTTACATATCTATCTTCTATCAATTTGTCAATTAGGGCAGTTAGCTTATGATACAGCTGCGTCATCATCCATTTTACACTTTGGTTTTCCAGATTATCATAGGTAGACACATGCCTGGTGCCAATCGCTTTTGTGGGTACTACTTTTATATTTCGATTAATTTTAATCCCCCTGCTTGAAGGTGCAAGATAGGTAGGGTGGGTTCGGACAAAAGATATAGCACGGCTATCTTGTTTTTTTATTTGATCGCCTCTCATGAGCTCATGTTCAACTTTTACCGATTGAAACGGCTGATTTTCAATCTGACGCACAGAATGAAGAAAGGGTTTCATATAGTG
>NZ_JBFULJ010001198.1:0-916 GCF_056400385.1 Priestia sp. P5_B4 | reverse complement strand
ATCCGAACGAGTTGGATTCTCTATCAAGAATCTCAATTCATCGTTCGGATTTTCTTTCACCTAAACTACTTTTGTCTGAGCCTCTTTTTATCTTTACTTATTTAAAAAATTCCACATCACGTCGTTTACTTCGTGAGGCTTTTCATGCTGAGGGGCATGAGATGCTTCAGCTAATCGGTGAACAGATATGTTTGGTACATATTCTTCAATACCATCTAAGTTTTCAGGCATAAAAGTAGGATCTTGATTTCCCCAAATAATTTGTACCGGGATGTGTAACACTTCTTCTTCTAACGGAAACAAAGATTTTCTTTGAAGGTCTTCTTCTGTGAAAATCTTTAAGTTGCGGTAATAACTTAGCATGGACAGCACAGAGCCATTTTCCCAAGAGTTCATGTATGCTTGAACATCATCAGCTGTTAGATATCCTTTTTTTACACCTGGATCAATCACAAGCTTACGCAAACCTGAGAAATTATCTCGTTCCATATAGTCCTGTGCTTCTTGTTTTTGAAACCATTTCATATATTCACTTGCTTTTTGCTGATTTTTATTTGTTCTAAGCTCACGCATAAATGTATAAGGGTGTGGACCGTTAAAAGCAATTAATTTTTGTACATATTCAGGGTAGCGATAAGCAAATGTCCAGCCGATCCCTGCTCCCCAGTCGTGTACAACTAGCGTGCAGGAGCTATATCCTAAACCTTCAATCACTTGGCGAATATCTTCTACTAATACATCAATTTCGTATGATTCTAGTCCGCTTGGCTTTTCAGATAGATTATATCCTCTTAAATCCAAAGCAACTGTATGAAAATCATTAGAAAATTCATCTATCTGGTGTCGCCAAATATGCGAAAAGTCAGGAAACCCATGAAGAAATAGCATAAGATCTCCTTGTCCCTTGCTTATGTAG
>NZ_JBFULJ010001197.1:0-918 GCF_056400385.1 Priestia sp. P5_B4 | reverse complement strand
TATAATCATTTGCATCTCCAGTTAGATACATAGACATTCCTTTTGGAACAAACGCACCAAAACTTTGTCCTGCTGAGACAGTGAATCGAAGAGTAATCGTATCTTCTGGCAGACCTTTCTCACCGTAACGTTTTGTAACTTCACTTCCCACAATTGTTCCAGCTACACGGTTAATATTAGAAATTGGAAGTTCTAACTCGACTTGATACTTATGCTCGATTGCTTGCTGTACCGCAGGCAAAATCTTTTGCATATCAAGAGATTGGTCAATTTTATGATTTTGAGGTGTTTTAAAGGTGCGTACACCTTCAGCTTGATATAAAAGAGTTGTTAAGTCTAAGTGCTGAGCCTTCCAGTGATTTTTTGCACGTTCGCTAACGCTTAATACATCTGTACGTCCAACCATTTCATCCACTGTTTTAAATCCAAGTTCAGCCATAATTTCGCGCACTTCTTGTGCAACAAATTTCATATAGTTAACGATGTGGTCCGCTTCTCCCAGGAACTTTTTACGAAGCTCTGGATTTTGCGTCGCCACTCCAACTGGGCATGTATCTAAGTGACACGCACGCATCATGATACAGCCTAAAACAATTAAAGGTGCCGTAGCAAAACCAAACTCTTCTGCTCCTAGAAGTGCTGCCATGACTACATCTTTACCCGTCATTAATTTCCCGTCTGTTTCAAGCACTACTTTTTCACGAAGACCGTTTAACATAAGTGTTTGATGAGCTTCTGCTAAGCCAAGTTCCCACGGTAGTCCAGTATGTTTAATACTTGTTTTTGGAGATGCTCCCGTACCTCCGTCGTAACCGCTAATGACAATAACATCCGCTACTCCTTTTGCTACTCCGGCAGCAATCGTTCCTACACCTGCTTTTGAAACGAGCTTGACGCTGATTCGTGCATTTCGTGCAT
>NZ_JBFULJ010001196.1:0-919 GCF_056400385.1 Priestia sp. P5_B4 | reverse complement strand
CAAATAGATTCAACTATTGAAATGTACCGAGCCTTTCTTTCTCCTCTTGCTACATACTATCCCGAACCTCATCATAAAGGATTAATTGAAGTAGCAACGGTAATGGAAGGCAGAATTGAAATGAAAATAGAAGAAGAGCTATACGAACTAAAACAATTTGACTCTATAAAATTTGAAGGAAGTCATATACACTCATACAAAAATCTTGAAGATCGTCCCGCTGTTCTGCATTTACTGCTAAAATATGAGGAGTAAAACGGCAGAGCCGCAGTAAAACGAACCATAAAAAATGATTCGTTTTACTGCGGCTCTAATAGCTGTTTATTCATCAGCTTGTTTTGGTAGCTAATATACTTTTTCACTTTAATGATACTTAATGAATATTCTTCAATTAAACGGTGGATAGATTGAACCATACACTCTGGATAATGATGTTTTTTCTGTAAATATATTTTATACTTTCGAATTTGTCTTTCAAAATATAAAATAACTTGTTCAGGCGTTTTCACCAGTAAAGATTGCATGTATTCATTTACTTGCGTTTCAAGAAACGAATAGCGATTCGTGATAAAAAATGTCTTCATCTTATTTTCCTCCCTATATGTTAGTGGTACAAAAAAGAAACCCTTGTGCTAGGATTTCTTTTTTGCTTTTTATTTGAATCAGCTGTGCGCAACTTTTAGGCACTGATACTTGAAATCGAAGACTCTCTATATTTTTTTATTTTGCATTTTATATATGTAGGCGTTTCGCCGAAAAGATTTGCTACGTGTGTAATAGCTCCATAATACGTTTTAGCATCCATCATTTCTTTATTCACAATATAGTCATACAGGGATGATTCAATATCATCAACAAAAGCTAAAATGTGACGCTTTTCGAATAGGAGTTGATAAAGTTCATTAATTAAGTATGGGCT
>NZ_JBFULJ010001195.1:0-926 GCF_056400385.1 Priestia sp. P5_B4 | reverse complement strand
GTACATGGAGTGGAAATTAGAAGAGAGTTAATGAAAAAAGTAGATCAAGAGATTGCGCTTATTGCTGAAGAATTAAAAACATATCCACTTTTTACAGTATATTCGGCTCCAATTGAACTGTGGAGAGAAAATGGAGAGTTAAACACACAAGAATTAAAAGTTATTCTTGAAGAAGCCGTATCACTTGGCGCTCAGTGGGTAAAAGTTTCTCTTGGTTTTTATCAGCCCCAATCGCCTATGGCAGATTTACAGCAGCTATTAGAGGCATTTCCAGCTTTACGTCTATTTGTAGAAAACGATCAAACCAGTCACGGAGGCAACATAGCATCTCTGCACGCATTTTTTGATAACGCTTACGAAGTTCCTGTTTCCATGACGTTTGATATTGGTAACTGGCTCTACGTAGATGAACAACCCCAGGAAGCAATCAAAATGCTAAGGTCATTTGTGGGCTATATTCATATTAAACACGTCATAAAAAGCAGCGGAAAGCTAGTGACAACCGCTATATCGAACGATTCAAATGAAATGTGGAAAGATATTTTGAAAGGGTTTTCTTATTCGATTTTTAAAGCTTTAGAGTTTCCAATCGATGAACCGGCACAAATCCCCGGCTTCATTTCATTGGTGCAAGCAGCAGAACAGGAGGAAGTTCAATGAATTCATTAGACGTTATTACCTTCGGAGAAGCAATGGCGATGTTCATGGCAGAGCAGCCGGGACCGCTGCATGAGATTAAGCATTATACGAAAGAACTGGCCGGAGCAGAAACAAATGTAGCAATTGGTATCGCTCGTCTCGGTCTGCGCGCAGGCTGGGTGAGCAAAGTCGGCAACGATCCTTTCGGTACGTTTATTATGAAACGGCTACAAGAAGAATATGTCAACACCGATTGTGTATTAGTAGATAGCGAGCATGCAACAGGC
>NZ_JBFULJ010001194.1:0-926 GCF_056400385.1 Priestia sp. P5_B4 | reverse complement strand
GAGTGTTACCTGCTCCGGCTCCTAAACAGCGAACGCTTCCGTCTATTCTAGTAGCGCCTTCTTCAATAGCAGCAAGCGTATTTGCAACAGCTAACGAAAGATTATTATGAGCGTGAAAACCTACTTCAACTTGAAGGGATTGACGAAGTGCTCTAACACGTTCACGAACTTCATGAGGCAAAAGAGCTCCTGCTGAATCAGTTATGTAAACTCCTTGTGCTCCATAGCTTTCCATTAGCTTTGCTTGCTCCACAAGCTTTTCTACGGGTGCTGAATGGGCCATCATTAGAAAACCGAAGGTTTCCATCCCTAGTTTCCGAGCATATTCAATGTGCTGAGCAGAAACATCTGCTTCCGTCACATGTGTAGCTACTCGGACTAAGCCTGCCCCAAGGCTATTTGCTTGCTTCAGCTCATGTACCGTTCCAATTCCCGGAATTAAAAGAACCGCAACGGTGGCTTGTTTCGCTTCTTCTACCGCAGCCTCAATTAATTTCATTTCATCAACGAGAGACTTTCCGTATTGCAGAGTCGAGCCTCCTAACCCGTCTCCATGACTAACCTCTATATAGTGCATCCCTGCATCGTCCAGCGCTCTCGTGACACTTTTTACTTGGGCTTCTGTGAATTGGTGTTTGACTACGTGACTTCCATCTCTGAGGCTGACCTCTGTAATCTTAATAGGCTTATCACTGTTACGTTTCATTCGTCATAGCCCTCTCTTTCTTTCTTCCTCCATATAAGCTCTCTTCGAGTTTATAGCGGGCATAATCTTCCGCAACCTTCGCTGCAGCAGCCGTCATAATATCTAAGTTACCGGCATAAGAAGGAAAATAATCTCCGGCTCCAGTTACTTCTAAAAAGACTGTTACTTGATTACTATCAAATAATGGTTCTTGCTTTAAATTATAGCCTGGTACATATTC
>NZ_JBFULJ010001193.1:0-928 GCF_056400385.1 Priestia sp. P5_B4 | reverse complement strand
ACGAAAAACTGTTCTTGATTCATGATACAAATCTCTGAATATAGTTCAAAGTCGTTTTGTCTTTCATCGTCTGACGCGTCATAATAGTAAAAAGGGGCTTCACTTGTATAGCTCATAGGCAAAGCAGGCTGAGGGTGTTCACAGGTTAAGTCTTTATAGTGAAGTTTGTTCGTTTTCTTCTTGCCGTATAGTTTTCTTCTTCGCATATTATTTTAGACTCCTCAGATAAAAGTATCTTCATTATAATACAAAAAAATGACTGTTTAAGCGTATAATATGTAAAAAAGTTTGATCCCCCGTATCTTTTGAACTTCCTTTAATCGTTTAGTAAATAGAGAGTGCAAAAGGAGTGAAAATCATGTCACATTCAAAAAAAATCGAAACACAAACAGAAAGCTTTGACGATGCATGCTGGAACGAGCATTACCCAAAATTGCAGCAGTACTGCCGCTTTTTAGCGCAAAATGCGTGGGACGGAGACGATATTGCCCAAGAAACGTTTTTAAAAGCTCAGCGATATAAAGGTGAAGAGCACAATCTGTCTTCCGCGCTGTTAAATAAAATTGCGTATCACCACTGGATTGATCTGCTGAGAAAACGAAAGCGTGAAGTAATAGCCGAAGAAAAGAGTTTGGAGCAGCAGGCCGACAAGCATACGTTTGATAGTAAGGAACACTCGGTCGAGCTGCTGCTTAGTCAGTTTACGCCGAAGCAAGCGGTTATCTTTTTCTTAAAAGAAGGCTTTCGCTATCAGCTAAAAGAAATAGCGTTGATTTTACAAACGTCAGAAACAGCGGTGAAAAGCAATTTACATCGTGCCAAGCAGCGGTTAGAAAAAGACGGGGAGCCATTTTCCACAGATTCTTTTTGGGATGAAAAAGAACGAAAAGAGCTGTCAGAACTGTTTTATAAAACGTTAGAAGCGCAG
>NZ_JBFULJ010001192.1:0-928 GCF_056400385.1 Priestia sp. P5_B4 | reverse complement strand
CAGTACAACAGGAACTCTAAAAGGAAAAATCAAAAATACAGCTGTCTTCAATGTTCAAACAGAAGTAGGAGCAGCAGAACCTCTTACCACAAAGACAACTGTTTAAATACTAGTGAAAAGCCAATTCTTAGTTACTAAGAATTGGCTTTTCACATAGGGCTTCTAATGACAGTCTCTATTAAAAAAAGAAAGCAATATCCCATGATAAGGGAACGCTGGTTAGATATTAGCTGCTTTGTAATTTGTAGCCTTTAAACATATACCCATAAACTTCAGTTAGATCATCAAAGCTCTTACAAAAAATGAAAAAGCACCTCTCACTTAGAGAGATGCCTTCTCGTCCCAATCATTTATAAATAAAAAACTAATTAATCGAGGATTTCGACATGCAGAGAAACGTTCTCTGACGAAATTAACTTTTGTTTTAACTGCTCATGCGATGTAAAGAGCAAGAAAAAGCAGACCCTCCTATAATGAAGGTCTGCTCTTAGTTATTTCCTTATTAATTTTCTCTGTATGACGACAAATAGATCATTTTTCTACAAAGTGTATAAAATATACGACAAATATGGCCTAGTGACAGGATAAGAATCTTTTGTCTGAAAGGAATTTGTAACTTTTTAATAGAATGATTATGAAAATGAACAGATAATAAAACTTCACACATAAGGAGATAAAACTATGAAAAAAAACAACTTACTAAGAATGGACAATGTCAGCATCGTTGTAGAATCCCTTGATGACGCAATTTCTTTCTTTGAGGAGATTGGCTTGAACCTCGAAGGGAGAGCTACTGTCGAAGGTGAATGGGCTGGTGGCGTAACCGGATTGGGTTCTCAGTCCGTAGAGATTGCTATGATGGTTACCCCAGATGGCCACAGCCGGCTTGAACTTTCGCGATTTCTCACCCCACCTACTATATCAGATC
>NZ_JBFULJ010001191.1:0-932 GCF_056400385.1 Priestia sp. P5_B4 | reverse complement strand
GGATTATACAGAAGGCCAAGGATGGCACGATGCTCGTATTGTACCTTATCAACCTATCACATTAGATCCGGCATCCATGATCTTTCATTACGGGCAGTCTGTTTTTGAAGGACTAAAAGCATATGTAACAAAAAAAGAGCAAGTATTATTATTTAGACCAGATGAGAACTTCAAACGTTTAAATAAATCAAACGATCGTCTTTGTATTCCTCATGTTGATGAAGACTTAGCGCTAGAAGCGTTAAAGCAGCTGATTAAAATTGACCGCGAATGGATTCCTACTGCTGAAGGTACATCATTATACATTCGCCCATTTGTCATCGCAACAGAGCCTTACTTAGGAGTAGCACCATCTGACCGCTATCAATTTATCATTATTCTTTCTCCAGTTGGTTCATATTACAAAGAAGGGATTGCTCCTGTAAAAATCGCGGTTGAAAGCGAATTTGTTCGTGCTGTAGCCGGAGGGACAGGAACAGCTAAAACAGGCGGAAACTATGCTTCAAGCTTAAAAGCTCAGCAGCTTTCTGACTCAAAAGGCTATTCACAAGTACTGTGGTTAGACGGCGTTGAACGCAAATACATTGAAGAAGTAGGAAGCATGAATATTTTCTTCAAAATCGATGGAGAAGTAGTAACGCCATCCGTGAACGGAAGCATTTTGGAAGGAATTACGCGTAAATCTATCATTGAGCTGCTAAAACACTGGGATATGCCTGTAACTGAGCGCCGTATTTCTATGGAAGAAATTAAGCAAGCTTATTCCGAAGGCAAACTAGAAGAGGCATTTGGAACAGKTACAGCTGCAGTTATTTCTCCAATTGGCGAACTATTTTGGAATAACGAGAAAATGGTCATTAACGATGGAAACACAGGAGAAGTATCACAAAAACTGTATGACACTCTAACAGGTATTCAAAATGGTACAGTGG
>NZ_JBFULJ010001190.1:0-932 GCF_056400385.1 Priestia sp. P5_B4 | reverse complement strand
TGATTTTCTTTGTTTAAACAAGCTAACACTTCTTTCTCACTATCGTGTTTTTAAATGATGAAGAGGTATTGTTATTTACCCTCGGCATTAAAATGAAATGACTTCTCAGATTTTGCGATGACGACAGTAGCTAAAGAGTTTCCTACGACATTTAATGCTGAACGGCCCATGTCTACAAAGAAATCAACTGCTAATAACAAAGCGACTCCTTCGGCAGGTAAACCAATTTCTTTTGCGGCAGCCATCAGCACAACGATAACAGCTGAAGGGACGCCTGCTAATCCTTTCGTCATAAGCATTAATAAACCAATAATCACAATAATTTGTTCAAGACTAAGAGGTAGGTTATATACATTGGCAAGAAAAATAATTGCTACACTGATATAGATGCTAGCTCCATCTAGATTAAAAGAGTAGCCGGTTGGTAATACAAACGAAGTTACAGAACGTGACACTCCGAACTTTTCTAATCGATGAATGAGCAGCGGCATAGAAGCTTCTGAACTGCGCGTTGTAAACGTTAATAAAATTAAATCCGCCGTTCTTTTTAACAGTTCTTTATAAGGGATACGGAAAATAAGCGCGATAATTGGAAACACCACAAATGCCGTAATAGCAAAAGATAAATACGTAATACCTACAAATTGACCTAAAGAAAGCAAGCTGCCAATCCCGTATTTAGCCACGCTAAAAGAAATAAATCCAAATACGCCAACTGGGGCAAATGATACCGCGTATTCAACTACTTTGAACATCGCTTGTAACCATGCTTCAAAGAATGTAATAACCGGTTTGGCTTTCTCCTCAAGTGATGTAAGAGCTAATCCTACAAAAATGCCAAAGAAAATAATCGGCAACAGCTTTCCTTGCGCCATTGCTTCTACGATATTACTTGGAATAATACTTAAGAAAAACTCTCCAAAGTCGATGCC
>NZ_JBFULJ010001189.1:0-934 GCF_056400385.1 Priestia sp. P5_B4 | reverse complement strand
AGCCCGGCCTCCCGGTTCCTGTCGGTGAAGCAGCCATTAACCMTGTTCCAAGAAAGATGCTGAAAGAAACGGCTGAACAGCTTCTAGCTGAATACAATATACAAAAAGGCGTTAAGATTGTCATCTCGGTTCCTGAAGGAGAAGAAATGGCGAAAAAGACATTAAATGCGCGTCTAGGTATTTTAGGAGGCATTTCGATACTGGGGACGCGGGGAATTGTCGTTCCGTTCTCAACAGCTGCTTATAAAGCAAGTATCGTGCAGGCAATCAGCGTTGCTAAAGCGAGTAATTGTGAGCACGTTGTCATTACGACAGGGGGCCGAAGCGAAAAGTATGGAATGAAACAGTTCCCTGAACTTCCGGAAGAAGCATTTATCGAAATGGGAGATTTTGTTGGATTTACGTTAAAACAATGTAAAAAGCAAGGAATGAAAAAAGTATCGCTCGTAGGCATGATGGGAAAGTTTTCAAAAGTCGCGCAAGGCGTTATGATGGTTCATTCAAAAAGTGCACCCATTGATTTTGATTTTTTAGCAAAAGCAGCTTCTGAGTCAGGCGCTTCTGCTGAACTGGTAGAGGAAATAAAAGGTGCAAACACAGCTTCTCAAGTGGGGGATTTAATGACGCAAAGCGGTCATCATCAGTTTTTTGAAAAACTGTGCGAGTACTGCTGTTTATCAGCATTAAAGGAAGTAGGGGACGGAATCGATGTCGATACGTCTCTTTACACATTAAAAGGAGATTTTTTAGGACAGGCGGTGCAACATGGCAATTAAAATTATTGGAATTGGTGACGATGGGAAGTTAAGCTTGCTTCCTATGTATGAACAGTGGGTGTATGAAAGTGATGTGCTAATTGGAGGAAAGCGTCACCTGGATTTTTTTCAAGATTTCGAAGGAGAAAAAGTAGCGATTGAAGGGGGTCTTTCTCCTC
>NZ_JBFULJ010001188.1:0-934 GCF_056400385.1 Priestia sp. P5_B4 | reverse complement strand
GTAAGTTCTTTTTTGACAAGGACATTGGTTTGATAATTTCTATCTTTATAATTAACTGTAACGAATACTTGAATCATCTCTTTTTTCCTCCTTTCAAAAACTTTAATTATTAATTAGCCACTTTTTGTAATTGGGTGTTCAAAGAATTGCGAACCTTGCGAGGCAAAAATCTACGTATTTCCTCCTCGTTATATCCAACCTGTAATCTTTTTTCGTCCTGTATAATCGGCCGGCGCAACATTTGGGGGTACTTCATTATTAAGTTATAGAATTCATTAAGCGAAAGAGATTCAACATTTATATTTAATTCCTGAAAGATTTTTGATTGGGTTGAAATAATATCGTTAGTCCCATCCTCTGTCAAGCGAAGAATAGATTTAATTTCATTGACTGTAAGAGGATCAGATATTATGTTTCTTTCAATATAGTCAATATGATGTTTCTCAAGCCAAGCTTTTGCTTTACGGCAAGAAGTACAGCTTGGTGTCAAATACAGATTTACCATACTTTTGCACACTCCTTTTAAAATATTTTGGCAAATATGCGCTTAGGTAAACTATTATTAGTTGATAAAACTTCGGTTTAATTATTATTCTGCTGAATACTTGTTCCTTCAGGGTTTAAATGAAATAAAAAAAATTACAGTTTGACATTAAATATTTCCAGTGTTTTTCCTCCCCTATTACCTACTGGCTGTACTGTAATTTTAATCATTACAGTTCGTTTCGTCAACTGTAAAATAATGTATTTTGGTCATAATCACTTGTTTCACGATCTCCTTATCCAGAACATCCTTTGCCTTTTCCCACTTTTTGAGCTTCAGACAGGCATCGCCCAATAAACTTGAAGGGAAATAGGAATTCTGGGATATTAATGAATATCTTTTTTCTTAAATCGACCACCATGAACTGAAGCTATATCCGAAGTAATAATA
>NZ_JBFULJ010001187.1:0-934 GCF_056400385.1 Priestia sp. P5_B4 | reverse complement strand
AACTGCTTCTGCTGCAGCTCTTCTGTAAAAACACCCCATATCACTGTTCGAAACAGCGCAAGTGATTTTAACGTTTGACTCAAAGAAAGTCCGTTTTCCACAGCCACTTTTCCTATATCTGTACCCCACTGAACGATTTTCTTTAAAACGACCGAGCGCTCCTCGAATAGCGACTCGCCTAAATACTCAATGAGTTCTGCTCTCCATTTTAAAACTTCGCTTTCTTCGTGGTAAACCAGCTTCCGCTTATATTCAGAGTCCATCAGATCAGAAAATTGTATCGCTAATTCCTGCTTATTATCGATAATTTTCTTCCCTATATATAACAACTCATCCCTCATTTTTTTCTTTATCTCCTTTAGTTAGCAGAATTAACGATTACATTTTATAACAATAGTTATATCACATACAATATAAAAATATAACCGAAATAAAAAAATTGTTAGGCCCCCCCTATTTACTTTTACCCCTATTCTTCTAATCGGTATACCTGCCATAATAGGATTGAAATTTCAGCGTTTGGGTAAAAAACTACTATGAATTTATTTCTATACTTATAAGGGGGTTTTTTCAATGAGCAAACATAAAGGAACCGTTAAATCTTTCAACGAATCAAAAGGATCTGGATTTATTACACCCGAAGACGGATCAAAAGAAGTGTTCGTTCACTCCAATGCGATTGACCGTGAGGAATATAAAAACCTGGCAGAAGGACAAAAAGTAGAGTTTGAAATCCAAGAAGGAGCTAAAGGACCCAGCGCTATAAAAGTACACCCAGTTGACTGATAGAGTGACATTTACATACAGATTATGGGTAGACTGTCAAATCAAATACTTTTCGARCCCAAAAACACCTCTTCGCCTTTTGTTCGAAAGAGGTGTTTTTTTTGCATAATGCAACTAATTCTACATTCAAAATTAGTTACTATTAGCT
>NZ_JBFULJ010001186.1:0-934 GCF_056400385.1 Priestia sp. P5_B4 | reverse complement strand
CCATTGCCCATAATAACGGTACGCTTAAAATAAACGAAAACCAAAACTTTCCTCTTTGTTTACTCAGTTCTTTTTCYCGGTAGCTTTGCTCTTCTTCTCTTTCTTCCGACTTTAGCTTTGCTCCGTATCCAAGTTTTTCAACTCGCTGCGTTATATCTTGCGGAGCTATTTGAGAAGGGCTGTATTCAACAGAAGCCGTTTCTAAAGCAAGGTTAACACTTGCCTTTGTCACGCCTTCTAATTTGTTTAACCCTTTTTCAATACGAGTCGAACAAGCGGCGCACGTCATACCAGTAATAGCAAATTCGGCTTTTTCATTTACAACTCCGTATCCAAGCTTTTCGATTTTTTCTTCAAAGGCCTGTGGACTTGTTTTAGACGGATCAAATATGATAGTAGATCTTTCTAAAGCCAAATTCACGTTTGCTTCTTTTACACCTTCTATTTTTTTTAATCCTTTTTCAATTCGATTTGAACACGCTGCACATGTCATACCCGTAATTTGCAAGGTGGATTCTTTTTGTTTGTCACTCACCGCGTTTCGCCTCCTATTATATACCTACAAGGGGTATATTTTTCTCCTAAATCAAGCGTGCGAAGGTATTCGCACGCGATGCTGTTTATGCTACGTCATAACCTTGGTCATCAATAGCCTCTTTAATATCTTCGACCGTTACTTGACTTGGATCAAATGCAACTGTTACTTTTGCATCTTCTAAGCTTACTTCTACGCTTTTAACGCCATTAAGTTCGCCTACACCGCCTTCAACAGCTTTGACGCAATGACCGCAAGACATTCCTTGTACTGATAATGTTACGTTTTCCATTTCTAGCATCTCCTTTATTTCATTAATCGTTTAATGGTTGTTAATAATTCATCTACTACTTCTTCATCACCATCTTGCACACGTTCTACAATGCAATGCTTCAAGTG
>NZ_JBFULJ010001185.1:0-937 GCF_056400385.1 Priestia sp. P5_B4 | reverse complement strand
AATGTATAATCACTTTCTTTAGCGGACATCATACGAATAGCTTATCTGAACGAAAAAATGTATTGGGGTTGACTGCATGCACTTGTTTCTTTCCTTTTTGATCATTTGTGCAGGGATTATATGGATGGAAATAAAAAGATTACCTCAACACTCCCATAAAAAGGAACGGAACATTTTTATTGTGTTTATGACAATCAGTATCATAATCGCTCTTGCAAAAATCTTTCGTCTGCCTCTACCGAATCCTTCTGATTGGGTAGAAGTAATGTTTCAACCTTTAAGTCACTTATTATTCCGTTGGATCACTTAATTAGTGTATATGGCAAAAGGATGTGCTCATTTTGCTTAATGAAATCAATATTTCAGCTGCGCAGTTTCGCAAGCTAGTAACGTTATATAGTATTGGCAGCACCATTATTGTTGTACCTGCTGCTATTACAGCTGATGCTCATCAAGATGCTTGGATTGCCGCACTTTTCGGTGTAGCATCAGGAATTGGCTTAGTTTTGCTTTTTACCTCACTAGGAAACATGTTTCCAACGCTTACGCTTATGGAAATGAACGAAAAAATTTTAGGCAAAATAGCCGGAAAGATTGTATCAGTTGTTTTTGTGTTATCCAATTTATTCATCAGCAGTCAAGTTCTTTACTATGTAGGAATTTTTCTCACTACACAAATTCTTCCCTACACGCCGCTTACAGCCATCCATATTGCATTTATGGGCGTGGTCATCGTAGGAGTACGCCTAGGAATAGAAGTTATTGCACGAAGTGCCGAAATTTTATTCCCTTGGTTTGTCGGATTATTCGGACTTCTCATTTTGTCTATGATTCCTCAAATTAAAATAGAGCATATTCAGCCTGTGTTCGAAATCCATCCAAAAGCTTTTATTCGTGCTGTTTTAACCTTTTTAAGCATGAGTTCTTTGACTTATAC
>NZ_JBFULJ010001184.1:0-937 GCF_056400385.1 Priestia sp. P5_B4 | reverse complement strand
GTGTTTGGATATTTAACTCCAAGCCCTGTATTTAAAGCCACAACCGTTTCGTTTTCTTTGATCCATCCTTCTTCTCGCAAACGGCGTGCAGCTAAAAATGTTGCAGCACCTTCCGGACAAATAAACGAACCTTCAAGCTGTGCAACTTTTTTTTGTTCCTCCACAATCTTATCTTCATCCACCGCAACCGCACATCCATTTGTATTGTATACGGCTTCTAAAACTAAGAAGTCTCCAATTGCTTTTGGTACGTTAATCCCAAAGGCAATGGTTGAAGAATCCGGCCAAAATTCAGATTCTTGTTTTTGTTCATTCCATGCTTTTACAATAGGCGCACAGTTTTCAGCTTGTACCGCAACTAAACGAGGAAGATCACCTGTGATCCAGCCAAGCTCTTTTAATTCATTTAACGCTTTATAGATGCCGATTAAACCAACGCCTCCTCCTGTTGGATATAAAATCACGTCAGGAAGATTCCAAGAAAACTGTTCAGCAATTTCTAGGCCCATTGTTTTTTTGCCTTCGATTCGGTACGGCTCTTTAAGCGTAGAAGCGTCATAAAGACCCCAGGCTTTAATAGCTTCACCAACAATTTTCCCTGCATCGCTAATAAGTCCATCTACTAAGTAAAGGTCAGCTCCAGCGACAGCACACTCATTTCGTGTAATAACAGGCGMATCTTTTGGCATGACAACGGTTGCTTTTATGTCAGCGCGTGACGAATAAAGCGACCAAGCAGCTCCGGCATTGCCATTTGTGGGCATCGCTAACTGTTCAACGCCCAGTTCTTTTGCTTTTGACACCCCTACAGCGGCGCCTCTAGCTTTAAATGATCCCGTTGGAATAATACCTTCATCTTTCATATATAAGTTTGGAATGTCCATTTCTTTACCCAGCTTAGGCATTTTTATAAGCGGAGTCATCCCTTCTCCTAAGG
>NZ_JBFULJ010001183.1:0-941 GCF_056400385.1 Priestia sp. P5_B4 | reverse complement strand
GGATATAATTAATCATGCTAGTAAGCCACAAGCTTACTAGAAATAAATAAATGGCTTCCGTTTTCCCCGCACCTGAAGCAAAACTTTTACTCCACCCTCTTATAAGGCTTTTCATACCATTTGGATACATGCGCATGGAAAGAGCTCCCTGTCCACTCATACACGTAATAAATTCACCTTGTTTGTTCATTTTCTCAACCAGCGCCATATTTTCAACCACTTCTTTTTTTATCCCTTCGTGGCCTCCGCTTTGAAAGTAGGAGGCTGCGCTGCAAAGCAAGCACTGCCCGAAACCGACAGAAGGACTTTTCCAATTTTTAAAGGGGTGAAACGCGCCAATCGATGCAAACGTAACATAGTGAAATAAAGCAGAAAGCATTTCATAAGGCCTCTTAACAAGGTGATAAGGATGAACCGACAGCACACCCCCTTGCTGTTGATAATAGAAAAATACTTTTTCAATTCCGTCTTTCTCTACTGTAATATCAGCATCTAAAAACAAAAGCACCGAGCCTTTTGCTTCTCGTGCTCCATTCCAGCATGCCCATGACTTTCCTAGCCACCCAGCTGGAAGTGCGCCCGGTTGCACTACTTTTACGCCAAATGCTTTGGCTACCCTCTCAGTATTATCTGTTGAGTTGTCATCTACAACAATCACTTCAAAGTCAGCGTTCCGTAGCTGGAGTGACTGCAATAAAAAGGTAAGGTTTCTTTCTTCATTTCTAGCTGGAATAATAATGGACAAACATGACATATTGTTTCTTACTATTTTTACACGTTTAAATGTAGGGATAGTGATGACAAGCGTAGCTGTCAAGACAAGAGCAACCAGTAAAAAAGACATCCTTTTCTCCTTTCCTTCACGTATGAAAATTAGCAAACTGGACAAAATAAAAAGTTGTAGACCTATTTTTATTTTGCGTGAAGTCATTTTATACACA
>NZ_JBFULJ010001182.1:0-942 GCF_056400385.1 Priestia sp. P5_B4 | reverse complement strand
CTCCCAAGCTGATCCGCTAAAAATAGATTCCCAATTGTTTGGCTCTTTGCCATCTTTACCTTCGTGCCAAATATAATAATCACGATATGGATTCTCTTTAGAAGACCTGGATTCTAAAAACCAAGGGTGTTCATCTGAAGTATGATTAATAACTAAATCCATAATCAGCTTCATTCCGCGATGGTGAACTTCATCTAGCAGCTCATCAAAGTCTTTCATTGTTCCGAAATCTTTCATAATATCTTTATAATCACTGATATCGTAGCCATTATCGTCGTTAGGAGACTGATAAATCGGGCAAATCCAAATGACATCAATTCCAAGATCAGATAAATAGTCTAATTTTGAAATAACCCCTTGAATGTCACCAATTCCGTCGCCGTTTGAATCCATGAAGCTTCGCGGGTAGATTTGATACGCAACAGCTTCTTTCCACCATTTCTTTTCCATGTGCTCAACCCCTCAAAATAGTGCTTTTACGTAAGCGTTCGCCTTTACGCATATCGCTATTTTATAATGAATACATGCAAAAAAATAGGTTTTTCACAAAAAAAATCGTTATTCTCTTTTGAATAACGATTCTCACTGCGCTAATTTGTGTTTAAAGGCGTAGATGACGGCTTGAGTCCGGTCCTGTACATCCAGCTTACTTAACAAATTGCTCACATGTGTTTTTACCGTCTTTAGCGCAATAAATAATTCGTCTGCAATCTCTTGATTTGTTTTGCCTTGTGTCATTAGCAGTAAAATTTCCATTTCACGAGCTGTCAGTTCTTCATGAGGTAAAGACGGTTTTCTCATTTTAGACATCATTTTACCGGTTACTTCGGGCTCTAGTACAGATTGCCCCTCATATGTACGGCGAATAGCAGCTGCAATTTCTCCTGCTTTAGACGTTTTTAATAAGTAGCTTGTTGCCCCTGCCTCTAGAGCGGGATATAC
>NZ_JBFULJ010001181.1:0-943 GCF_056400385.1 Priestia sp. P5_B4 | reverse complement strand
GGCTTCAACATTCAGTGCTAAAACGCTTGGAATTGTATCTGTATTCTTAGTATCATTTGCTAACTTCTCATCAATTGGAATCGTGTCAGGAGCTGTTAAAGGCTTAAGCGAAAAGCAAGGAAATACAGTAGCGCGCTTTGGTCTTCGTTTACTATACGGAGCTACGCTTGTAAGCGTACTGTCAGCAATTGTTGTCAGCTTCATTTTATAAGTGTAATAGAAACAGAAAGAAAAGCAGTTTCCTTTTCAAAAGGAATTGCTTTTTCTTTTTTACATGTAAACTACAACTCCGCACATCCTAAAGAAAAACATCGACGCAGAGGAGGACAAGAAAAGCTGGGGGCTTTTCTTACTGAAAAATGGATCAAATTGGACTGTTGCTGTCAGGTGCAGCTTTATTTTTAAACGGACTGATGCTGCTTGGAAAAGCAGATGAAAAAAACGTAGGCGTATTTAACTTATTTGTTGGAGCTTTTCAAGTTATTGTTCCGTTTTATTTAATTATTACGTCAGATCAAAGCAACTGGATTTTGTATGAAAGAACGGCAATCTTTTTATTTGGCCTTACGTATTTGTATGTAGGGGTGACTGTATTAAAGGGAAT
Organism: Priestia sp. P5_B4; assembly: GCF_056400385.1. Classification (NCBI taxonomy): domain Bacteria; kingdom Bacillati; phylum Bacillota; class Bacilli; order Caryophanales; family Bacillaceae; genus Priestia; species Priestia sp. P5_B4. The sequence goes on along the minus strand of NZ_JBFULJ010001181.1, from coordinate 339 downwards.
GCAGGGAACAGGACTTGGCTATTACTCGCTTTGGGTATCGATTATCGCTTTAGTGTACGTTACGGTTTCTCTTGTTCACTATCATGACGTAGTTAATGCCATTACATGGATTCTTTGGTCGTTTTTATGGTTTTTATTTTATGTGCTTAATACGAGCAAAAAAGATGTATCTGCATATGTGGGGAAAGTGGCGATTGTCCAGTCGTKGGTGACGTTGACGATTCCAGCGCTGTTTTCACTAACAGGCGTATGGGGAAATAAGGATATGTACAATATGTGGGGAATCGTGCTGGTGGCGTCTATCATTTATTTCGTATATCTAGGGTATCGACTATTCTT
>NZ_JBFULJ010001180.1:0-948 GCF_056400385.1 Priestia sp. P5_B4 | reverse complement strand
CATTTATTATCGTTGGATTATCAGGGTGTATAGCCGAGGAATATGACTTTTCTCCCCCTACGGTTACATTATCGGCCAATGATGTTTTGGATGTTGAACTGAAAGAAACTAATGTAGATTGGCGCGGCGAAGAAGGAAAACAGTACAGAAAGGAAAAACAAATACAAGGAATGGTATAAATAGAGCTAAAAAGCAGCACCAGCTAGCTGTAGCCCCTGAAGCACCAGGGAATTTAAGGTTTGACAGCGAAGATTTTCTTGTTAACAACAATAGAAATTACTAAAACCCAATCTCTACAAAGAAGTTGGGTTTTAGTAATATTATAATATATCTACATGAGAAGTCACCTATTATCATTAGTAAGCTCTATAGAAAGATCTTGTCCAGATATTTTTCGACTTACGTATGAGAATAAAAAAGTGCTAACTACAAGCATTGATACTACTACAGAAAGAATTGTTTTATAACCTATAACAAACTTCCCTGGATCCATTAATAGCAGAATTAATGTCACTAAAAGTCCCATTACAATTCCACATATTACTCCAATCGTAATATATAAATTCACCTGTGAAAGAATGACTTTACGAATGGATTTTGGCGTCATGCCCATCGCGCGTAAAACAGCAAATTCTTTTCGTTTTGAATAAATATTATTTGCCAATGAATTAAATACTCCTGCCATGGTAGAAACAACCAACGTGGCAATAACAACTATAAAAATTCCCCAGCGCTGATAAAACATTTCATTTGCTTCGTTAACAGATTGATCATAGCTGCTTACCTTTAATTCGGGATACTGACTTTTTAAACCTTCAATTTCTTTTACAGCGGCCTTTACATCGGTAGCATCTATGTATAGGCGGTAAAAATCTACATCTTTAAACTTGTTGTTTTTCCAATCTAAAAATGCTTCATTATTGTCAAGAAGGTGATTAGGTATAGCTG
>NZ_JBFULJ010001179.1:0-950 GCF_056400385.1 Priestia sp. P5_B4 | reverse complement strand
CATCTAGACTTATCTATGCTTGGTCTCGTAACGGTACGCTATTTAAAACGTTTGCTCATGTGGATAAAAAAACAGGGATTCCTCGATCATCTCTATGGCTTTCATTAGGACTTTCGATTTTTTGGACACTGCCATTTCCTTCATGGAATGCACTCGTAAACGTATGCTCTGTTGCGCTTATTCTTTCTTACGCGATTGCACCAATTTCATCAGCGGCCTTTATGGTGAACGCAAAAGATTTGGAAAAGCCTTTTAAATTAAGAGGAATGAGTATAATTGGTCCATTATCCTTTATTTTTGCTTCCTTTATTGTCTACTGGTCAGGATGGAAGACTATTTCATGGTTGTTAACTTCTCAATTGGTTATGTTTGTTATATATTTGATTTTTGCTAAATATGTGCCTAAAAACGAAGTAAGTCTTCGTCAGCAGATTAAATCAACTTGGTGGTTAGTTGCTTATTATATCATCATGCTCTTTATTTCTTATATTGGTTCGTTCGGCGGAGGAAAGGGTTTGATCGATACGCCTGTAGACTTAATTATTATAGCGGTCGTATCTCTGGGGATTTATTATTGGGCTAAATATACGGGCCTTCCAAAAGCGCTTATTGATTACGATCATCATCCTGAACAGGAAGAAAAAGCACCTGTATAACCTGTAAAGCAGCGATATTTGCTGCTTTTTTCTATGTTATTTGAACATGAATTTCTAAAGTTTGTCGTATAATTTAGTAGGAAAGAAGGAATTAGCACATTATTGTTTAATTAATGTAATGTAACCGTTTTAAATCCAACGCTTGGAGGAAGAGTATGATTGAAAAAATAATAAATTCACTTCGAAAGCGGCTGTGGGAAAACAATAATGTTATAGAAGTGTGTAAAAATGAAGGAGAAGTATACAGTACCACTTGTACTTTTTTTGATGGAGTAAGCAAGAATCAACTGAATG
>NZ_JBFULJ010001178.1:0-950 GCF_056400385.1 Priestia sp. P5_B4 | reverse complement strand
AGTTAGAGCAAGCATTAAAAGAATGCACAATTTTTGGGGATTCAACGAATCAGACGTAACAAACTTATCTTTTTCATCTGAAGCTTCATGAGTCACAATTCCACTTCCTACAAGTCTAGATTTAGTAATGACTACTCCTTTTTAACAGCAGCCTTAGCACCTTCTAGAGCAGCATCAGATATTAATCCATATCCTGAACTTGCTACTACTATTCCTTTCGCCCCTGCATTTACAGCAGCATCATAAAGATACCTATTATATTTAGTCTTTCTACCACCGGAAAACTATATCAAGGTGTAAAAGGAAAATAAGAAGACCTTATTATTAAGGTCTTCTTATTACTAAATACTATGGATCTTTATATAAATTATACATTCCTAGAACTATTTACTTACTTTCCACTTTATATATATTTTTTTACCTTCCGGAATAGGATAAAGATGGCCATACATAGATTCTGGAATACCTAATAATTCAATTCTCTTATTGATAACATTTAATAAATTTGAGAAAAAATAACTTGCTGCTAAATCTTGTATAGCATAGCAACTAAACTCTGCTTCTTGAGACCACTTTTTTATGAAGACACCATCATTAGAAATAATATGATTTATCCCATAATTTTTCGTTAATGCATAAAGTAAAGATTCTTTAAGTTTACCATTTTTTGGGTTTTTCAATAATTTGGGCGAATAGCTTTGATTTTTACTTGTCTCTCCAAAAATAAATAATCCATTAAAAATGAAATTCTCTTTGGTAAGCTCTCCTGCCTGGCTAGCTTTATATATTGCTTCTGCAATCTTATTTCTATCAGGATTTGATTTCACTTCAATTATCCCCAATACACTTTTTGGTTGGACGATTATAAAATCATTTTCTTTGAAATATAGAGGCAATGATGGATTATAAATAATTATATCAATCTGAGTGGATATATTATCCCCTTCTTT
>NZ_JBFULJ010001177.1:0-954 GCF_056400385.1 Priestia sp. P5_B4 | reverse complement strand
AGTATTGGATTATCCGCTTGTTCAAACAATACAACAACTTCTTCTGCCACAAACTCTTCTGCACATTCAGGTCATGAACATCACAAAGCTGCAGTTGCTGATATTCGCGAAGAGACTCCGGGAGCAGATGTTTTGCCACAGTTTTTGAAGAACCAGCCTAAAGATATGAAACTAGTTTATCTATCCGTTGCTAAAAATCGTGAACTACTTGAAAAAATCCCTTGCTACTGCGGATGTGGCATGGAAGCGAATCACAAAAATAGCTATGACTGCTTTATTTTTAAAAACAAAAGAAACGGAGCAGTTGTCTGGGATGATCATGGAACAAAGTGCGGATTGTGTATAGAAATTGCAGCTAAAGCTATGCTCGACTATAACCGAGGCAAATCAATAAAAGATATCCGCAAAGACATCGACGAAAAATATAAAGAAGGCTATGCACAACCCACTCCTACTCCTTCCTTGTAGGACATTGGCAGTTTTTAAGCAAACATTCGCGATAGGTATATATAAAAGGAAAAGATATCAAAAACACATTCTTTTTTAGCGTTTTGAAAGCTGATTCATCTTTGAAACAGCAAARAACACTCAAATAGCTATTTGAGTGTTTTTGTGTATTATTCTTTCACAAACTCTTTTGTACTTCTTACTGTATCAATCGGACGCACGAGCTTCTCAATTTCTGCACGTTTTGGCTCTAAAAAAGGAGGCAGTGATAATTTTTCTCCGAGCGTTTCGTATGGTTCATCTCCCATAAATCCTGGTCCATCTGTCGCAAATTCAAATAAAATTTGCGGAGCCACTCTTGCATACAACGATTCAAAGAAATGACGATTCACATAACCAGACGTATGGAAACCGAAGCTTGGCATTCGATTAATCCACTCTTCAAGAGCTTGTCGATTTTCTACGCGAAAAGCAACGTGATGAACAGTTCCAAAACCTTGCTGAGCC
>NZ_JBFULJ010001176.1:0-954 GCF_056400385.1 Priestia sp. P5_B4 | reverse complement strand
GAATGAGTTCTGAATAATTAGGAAAATAATGGTTTTTAATTTTCGGTTAAAAATTCTTTACTGAACGTTCTTAAATTGATATACTCAAAACAAGTTAGATCTAACCGTTTTTTTTTACCAAAATAAGAATGATCATTCTTAAATTACCTAAGGAATTTATTGAGGGGGAATGAATAGTATAAAATTGTTGTACTCTAAGTGCATCGAATAATTCTAAATCCTTTCTCAGACATACGAGATAATACGTTCTAAGGTGGGAGTACATGGCTAGAAATAAAGAATTTGATGAAAAAGAAGCATTAAGGAGAGCAATGGAGCTTTTCTGGCGACAGGGGTATGAAAAAACATCCATGCAAGATTTGGTGAACTATATGGGCGTTCATCGTAGAAGTATCTATGATACATTCGGTGATAAACATACTTTATTTATTCGAGCCCTAAGTCACTATGTAGAAGTAATGGATGTAAGATTTAAAAGTAACATAACACCAGAATTAACGGTTAAGCAGGCAATACGAAAATTATTTGAAATGGTTATTTATCCAACCGATAAACAGCCAAAAGGGTGTTTAACAGTCAACACAGCAGTTGAATTATCGTTACTTGATCAAGAAGTAGCTGAAAAAGTTACAGAGACTTTTATAAAGACCGAAACCTTATTATTCGATTTACTGAAACACGGTCAAGAACAAGGAGAAATTCCTGAACACTATGATATCAAAGGGCTTTCTAAATTTATTCATAATTCCCTTGTAGGAATACGAGTATTAGCAAAAACAACAGATGATAAGAAAGAATTAGAAACTATTATCGATTTGACTTTGTCAACACTAGACTGAGATATATCTTGTTATTAAATACCAATCTAAATATATTTTTAAGGAGAGAATAAATATGAAGTATACAGTTATTACAGGAGCAAGTTCAGGTATAGGATATGAAACAGCATTAGAG
>NZ_JBFULJ010001175.1:0-955 GCF_056400385.1 Priestia sp. P5_B4 | reverse complement strand
TGATGTACATGATGGAAACCAATATTACCTGTTACCCATTGTAAAACTTTAGGAAGCTTGTAATAGGAGCTACCATCAACYGCAGCYTTCACGTAATCCCACTCCTTTTCGTTTTCAAAGTAGGAATCCTCAAATTGATGCTGTACGTAAAATAGCCAAATTCCMAGTGAYCCTGCTACAAAAAGTATGGGAGCTTGAACGAGCAGAAAAGCTTGCCAACCAATACCCCAACATAAAAGTGCATACACTGCAACAATTGAGAAATTGGTTAAATATGTGTTCAAACGTTCCTTTCGTTTCGCRTCTTTTCGATTCAATCGGTTAGAAACTAAGAAAAGATAGATGGGGCCTAATCCAAACATAACAATTGGATTGCGGTAMACTCGGTAAGCTAACCGGCCCCAGTAGGAAGCTGCAATATACTCATCAACTGTCATGACCCACACATCACCAGTTCCTCGTTTATCTAAGTTGCTACTCGTGGCATGATGAATCGAGTGGCTTCGTTTCCACTGTTCATATGGAAACATGGTGATAACCCCACTRATTGTACCAAGGATATTATTGACTTTTCGACTTTTGAAAAATGATTGATGACAACAATCATGGAAAATAATAAAGATTCGGACGACGAACCCGGCTGTAACAATAGCTAWTGGCAATGTTAGCCAATAAGAAACGGACAAACTTTGATAAGCTAGAAACCAAAGTAGWAAAAACGGWAGGAATGTGTTTATCAATTGCTTTATACTCGATTTCGTATTGGGTTTTTCAAAAGGTGCTACATTTTTTCTTAGTTCAGTCGTTTTTTGTTTGCTCATGTTGACCTCCTTAAATCTTTACCGTGTTTAATATTCAGCTTTTCTTTATTAATTTATAGTAGCGCATAGTAGCTGGTAATAAAACATACAAACGTCAAGTAACTAGTATGACAACTGTCATACATGTGTGAATG
>NZ_JBFULJ010001174.1:0-956 GCF_056400385.1 Priestia sp. P5_B4 | reverse complement strand
CAGGAGTTACAGCTCAAGCAGCATCACAAAATCTATCAACGACTAATGCGGTAAAAATTGCAGCAAACGCAAGCAACCATTTCTGGAATGCACTTCATGGATCTAAAGGTAATTTATGTACTCAAAAAACATTTAATTATAAAGGCACTCAGTACTCATATCTTTGTCAAGATTTTCATACAAAAAGCAAACTAGTAAGCTACTTATCTGAAACTTTTACAAACAGTGCTATTCAAAAAGGATTAACAAATTATCGCTACATCACATATAACGGAAAGCTTGCTCGTCCTGTCGGTGACGGATTCAGCATGCTAGAGTGGAACAAAGCAAAAGCAAAACTAACTTATCAACGTGCCGATGTTCGCTCTTATCAATTTACGGTTCCAACAGTTGACGGAGGAAGTGTAAAACGCACCGTTACATTTTATAAATCTGGTTCACAGTGGAAAGTAAATAAGTTTGATGCTGTACTATAAGCAATATAAAAAACAAGGTCTTCTAAGGCCTTGTTTTTTTATGCTCTCTCTTCCGCTCTTTATTAAAGAAGTTTCACTTTATTTTCACCAACTCCCCTTATAGTATGGAGACACACTACTACTTATTCGATACATTGTCATCGGAGGATTTTATATGAACATACTACAAAAAAGAACGGCTTTTATCGTAATGGCTGCTTTTCTTTTAGCATTTGTTTTCAGTATCGTTTCACTATCACACTATAAAGGAGAAGAACATTTATTTTCGATTCAAGAAAGTCATCAGTTAAAAAAGATTACGAATGGTATATCTGCTCCTGATAATAATTCGAGGGATCATCGTCTTCCTTCAGGAAACGGTTCCGCTTCGTCTAGCAATTCCGGAGAACACGTAACGCCTTTTCATAATCTATCTATGGATAACGGTGCCGCAGGTCAAGGAGCTAATAAAGACTATGAAACGCCGCTCGCTCTTTATAC
>NZ_JBFULJ010001173.1:0-960 GCF_056400385.1 Priestia sp. P5_B4 | reverse complement strand
GGGGAAGAAGCCGCGCAGGCTGAAGATGCGGCCGCCGACGCGCGTGCCCGCTTCGAACACGCGTGCATTGACGCCCAGGCGCGCGAGTTCGGTCGCGCACGACAGGCCCGCGATGCCGGCACCGATGACGGCGACGCCGCGCGTGTTGGTCGTCTTCGCCACGACGGTGCGCACGGCCTGCGTCGCCGCGGCCCATGCACCGGGTGCCATGACACCGGCMGCAGCGATCGCGGCGCCTGCGGTCGCGCCCTGGAACAGGCGGCGGCGGTCTTCGTCCTGCACGCCCTCCTGGCCGATCGCGTCGTCGGCGCTTTCGCCGGTGCGCTCGCAACGCTCCGCGAGGCGGGCGATGCGCAGCAGTTCACTCATCGTGCGGCTACGGCTCATGTCGGTTCCCCGCTCAGTAGGACTTCTGGAAGATCAACTGCAAGGCGTTGTCGCGATCGCCGGACGAACCGAAGACGCCACGGTATTCGACGCGGATCGAGAAATCGCTGTCGAACACGAAGTTGGCGCCCAGGCCGAGCATCCAGCGCGAACGATCGAAGCCCGCCACGTCGGTGCCGTACACGGGACCGGAGATCAGGTCGGCGTAGCGCATCGTCGTGAAACCGTCGGCCTTGAAGTCGTGCTGGTATTCGGCGCGGAACATCGGCGTGAACGCACCCCAATCGGTGTCGTTCTTCATTTCCACGCGCAGGCCGACATTGCCGGTCGTCGCATCGACGTTCTGTTCGCCATAGGCCAGCGCATACACCGCGTCGCCCTGCTCGGTGTAGGCATCGAGCGTGGCGCGCGAGACATCCAGGCGCGCGTACGGGGTGTACTGCACGTTGCCCTGCACGATGTCCGCGCCGCTGGACAGCGAACCGAACCACTGCGTGCCATCGCGCGCACCGGTCACCGAACCACCGTTGATGGTGAGGAAGCGGCGCAGGTCGAAGCGCATGTCCTGGTAGC
>NZ_JBFULJ010001172.1:0-961 GCF_056400385.1 Priestia sp. P5_B4 | reverse complement strand
CTGTTATTCATCTTATGACACCTCTACTAGGCAAACATTATTATCCTCACGGTGTAGAATATGGTGACGGCGAATACTTTCCGCCATCCCTTGTAGAACAGTGTGAAAAGATATTAACACAAATCAAATCACAGCTTGAAACCGTTCAGCTATAGAATTGGAAAAAGCGCAGTAATCACACTGCGCTTTTTTTAATTCAAAGGAGGAGTAGACGGAAATTCCTTTGGTTTTATATCTTGAGGCTCAGTAAAATCGGGCATGTACGTATCTTTCTCTCGTTCTTTTCGAGCCCACTGAAAAAAAATAAAGCCTAAAACCGTTCCATACACAATTTCTTGAATGATCTTCATAATAACGCCGCCTAGCTGCTGATCTTCCACGGGCGGCAGCGTATTAAACATCTCGGGAGCAAGCTGCCCTAAACTTGCAATCATAGAAGGCGGTACACAAAGGGAAAGAGCTTGTACCCAAGCGCTTGAGTCTGTATACGTCGCATATAAAGAATGATTTGCAAAAATAATCAGCGCGCACGCTGGAGTAAGGAGTACGCCATCTGCAAAAATGTATCCAAGCTTTTTTAAAGAACTTAGCGTCTGTTCTTCTTCTAGCTGATTAACGAGTGGCCACCACATGCAAAATGCAGCGATAAATAATACAACACTTACGATTCCGTGGAGCATCATATCCGTTTTAATAAAATCAAAAAGCAGCGGAATATGATACAAAGAGAATAACCCATTGAATAACAGTAGCGCAATTAAGGGCTGTGTAAAGAATTTAAAAATAGGTTTAACCCCTCTTACATAAATAACAGAACGAGCTAACCACGCCGGAATTCCTAAAATAAAAAGCGGAGGAATCACCAAGTAAACGATTGCCATTTGCGTCATATGAGCACTAAACATAAAATGCCCTAGTAAATCTACAGGTCCTCCTTTACATATATATAAAAGAACCATGC
>NZ_JBFULJ010001171.1:0-961 GCF_056400385.1 Priestia sp. P5_B4 | reverse complement strand
GGCATCAATAAACAACTCATCAATGCTATACGCATGAAAATCCTCAGGAGCCACATACTGTAATACCAAACTAGAAACATAGTTCGAAGCCTTGACATACCTTTCCATGGATGGATTTACGACATGGATATCTTTCCTTCTAGGAATGTCGAAAAGACGGCTGCCTGTTTTGATCCCTTCTTTCTTTAATAAGGGTGTGGCAGCTAACACAACTGATCCCGACCGCTTTGTATCCCCTACAACTGCCAACTTTGTTTTTAATGGATCTAGCCTACGTATCACGCATGAAACAGAAGCAAAGAATGCTTTCATATCAATACAAATAATGACTCTGTTTGGTAGATATTCATAATCCATTGGAATAACTCCTCAAATAAAGAACGTTTGTTCTCTATTATATACGAACAAATGTTCTTTATTCAATAAAAACTCTAAAGTTTTCCCGATTATTGTTAATATAATAGGAGACAAGAATATTGCGAGTAAATTTGGAAGATAAAGGAGATGGCAAATGAATAAGAAAATGACTAACTATATTATCTTTTTTTCATGGTTTTTATTCTTAGTTCTTTTGTGGATTGTCGTTTCATTATTCAAAGGTGAAAATGGACAGTGGTGGTCTATGTATCGTTTAAATGCAGACAAATACGGCCTTTGGGCTTTAGAGATTTCTTACATAAAGTTTAGTATTGCTGCTTTTATCTCATTAGCAATAGCTTATATGGTGAGTTTTGGATTCAAAAGAAAAAGATAAGGTGAAATAAAGTGCTTTGAAAGTAATATAGATCGTTGGATTTAATGGGAATAAGAAATAATGATAAAAAGACCCTAATTAATATGTTAATAAGGTCTTTTCAGTATCTATAAAGTTTATTATGTATTTTATAGATATTAAATAATTGATTTTATTTTTGATGTTTAGCCCATTTTAAAAAGCTTTATAAGTTTCGTAGTACTATAT
>NZ_JBFULJ010001170.1:0-966 GCF_056400385.1 Priestia sp. P5_B4 | reverse complement strand
GAGTTGACATAGTGAAGAGGAATTACATATGCAAAAAGGCAGGAGAAATCCTGCCTTTTTTTTATTTTTGTATGATTTCAAGAGGACTCGTATGTTCTGGAGAGGCAGTGCTGACTATTTGGCTAAATTTGTTTAACAAAAAGAAAAGAAGGAAAAGGAAGAAAACGAAGCTGTGACAATTTGGAAATGATCATAGCTATGGCAGCAGGCATGGGATTTCTTTTCTCTTTTTATCTTTTTTACATTCACCTTGTTATAAGTGAAAGAAGGGGTAAACCTTTGAGTGAAAGTCAAAGTTATATATTGAGAGAAGTAGCTGTAATCGTTCTTTTAGCCAGCTTTATTTTAGGAAGTCACTTTTTATAAAAGATGATTGATACATAATGTGGAGTGCATCTCTTGATCTAAAAAAATGCTGCCACTATCAAGCTAGGGGGGGTGAAAAAGAGAGGAGGATACTAGAATGAAATGGTACAAGCACGCGCTCATTCCTTTAGCTATAGGCTTTTTAAGCTTCGTATGTTTTATGATTTATAGTAAAGCAGTAGAAAATACGAGTTTTCAGCTGAACCAGGCGCTGTTTATTTCAATTGGTATATGCATTGGTGCAGTCCCAGTCTCATTTTTTGTAGAGCATCAAAAGAACAAAGAAAATAAAAAGTTTCATAGCTAAGTTGTTTATCAATTGACCGTTCGTTCTTTATTTTGTTTGTCAAAAAGGATGTGATGACCTGTTAATTCTCGTAAAGATTGGTATGTTGGTTTTTATCATTTTACTGCACGTTGCCTTTCGGAAACTTATTTTTTACGCGCATAAAAAACAAAAGAAATTCCCAAAAGAAGGGCGAAGGATATTAATAGAAGGGTTTTTAATTATGTTAGTCATCCTGTTAGCYATCATGAATTTTTTAAAGTATTATGATGGGGATTAAGATATAGAAATAAAAGAATTGCCTCGTAGCAAGT
>NZ_JBFULJ010001169.1:0-966 GCF_056400385.1 Priestia sp. P5_B4 | reverse complement strand
AGTACACGATAAGCAAGTAAATGAGCATCAGGAGCTACCCCTTTAATTTTCCCGTCCGCTGCAATTGTTCCTGCTACGTGCGTTCCATGCGTTGTTGCTTCGCCTTTTGAATCTCCAGCAGGCGTTTCTTGAGGATCTTTGTCATCATCTACAAAATCCCATCCTTTATATTTCTCAAACGCTGACTTTAAATCCGGGTGGTCGTAATCAACGCCTGTATCGATAACGGCTACGGTCATATTTTTACCTGTATACCCTGATTTCCACGCTTGATCTGCTCCCACATAGTAAATGCTTTTATCCATTTCAGAACCGTATTCTTCCGCGCTCACTTCTTTCGATTTCACTTCTGTTGTATGATATTCAACGCTTGGGTAAATAGCTTTTACTCCGGGCAAACTTGCTACTTTTTCAAGGTCATTAGCTGGAAGTTCCGCTGAAAACCCGGAAAACACTTGGTCATATTCACGCTTTACTTTTGAAGTTTTAGAAGCTTTTGAAAGCTCTTTTTTCACTTCGTCACGCGCTTTTTTAATCTTTCCTTTACTTTGCGCTACTCCTTTTTTCTTTGCTTCCGCTACAGACTCTTCATTTAACTCCACAATAACTTTTACTTTTTTAGCCGACTTTAAGTTATAGTCTCCTTGAATTTTAACTAAAGACGGTTCAAGCTCTGGTTTTGAATTTCCGTTGGCGGATGCTCCCATTGCAAAAGAAGATAAAGCAACCGAAAATGCTACTGTACTTAATACAGACCGAATTGATACTTTTTTCATTGTGTTTTCCCTCTCCATTTCTCTCTATACTTCGTGCTACTATGTATGCCTTCATCCCCAGAACATACGCATCTTTCGCTTAGCTAGTGAGCTAAAAACTAGAATAGTATGGAAGTTCTATATATTACTATAAAACCCTTGAGTCTATGGAATCATTTTATATATTTATGCAAATTAAGCACTAATGCTC
>NZ_JBFULJ010001168.1:0-968 GCF_056400385.1 Priestia sp. P5_B4 | reverse complement strand
GTATGTTGAGTTGGGGCTCTTTTAATTTATTGTAAAACTCTTTAACTTGTTGATAATCCTCAAGAAAATATAACATCATTTTAAGCTCATTTAATAAAGGTCTTCTATTTTCTCTTTTCATTAAATCTAAATATAATAGTATTTCAGATAAATCCATTTTAATATTCAATAGTAAAAATCCCCTTTTTTAACTATTATATCAATACAAATTCTTATTTTGGCAGATTTATTTCTAGTGGTTTATCAGTTCATAATGCACAAACTATTTTTCCCACTACAAAAATATTAGTAATAGCCTTACATCAAAAATTAACGTAATACAATAGTTATATAAGACAAAAACGATAACTAATATCACTGGGGGGTCATTGTATGACACAAATCTTAAAAATAAATAATGCAATCGAGGAAGTAGAATTACAGGAAAAATTGTATCCCATTCGTGAAAATTGGCATTTATTAAAACCATATTTAAATGATGAAGATGTACAAGCAGTTCTCGATAAAGCAATGACTGATTTTTGTTTGGAGCATCCACGTTGGGACGGAAAAATGTGGACGCCAGGAGATGCGCCTTGGGATTACACGACAAGTTGTTATTGGCATGACCGAATTTTTGATGCCGTTCAAGAAGATGAAAATTTTCAAAAAGAACAAGATGAGTTGTTCCAAAAACTTTATAGCTCAAATTCAGATGACGAAGACGATTTATGGAATGAATTGCTTAGCACTGAAGAATACCAAGCATTGGACAAAAAATATTACGATAAACATTCTCCACAAGAAGGCACTATTGATTGGTATAAATTCATTCATGGTTGTCATTGGATTAATCAGTTTACAGCTGCTTTAGTATCAAAAGCATTGAATGTAGAAGCATTCGTTTTACACACTACTACACATACGTGTGCTACATTTGTAAAAGATGATATTGTTTATTATGTAGATATTCAGCTTGACTGGGAAAA
>NZ_JBFULJ010001167.1:0-969 GCF_056400385.1 Priestia sp. P5_B4 | reverse complement strand
AGGTATTTTATCCTGGCCTTGAGAACCATCCAAACCATGAAATTGCCAAAAAACAGGCCAGAGGTTTTGGAGRAATGGTGTCATTTGATGTGGGCAGTGGGGAAAAAGCAGATCATCTATTAAGTAAAATTCATTACTTCACTTTAGCTGAGAGTCTTGGTGCGGTTGAAAGTTTAATATCCGTGCCGGCCCGCATGACACATGCATCCATTCCAGTGGAGCGAAGAGCAGAGCTCGGCATTACTGAAGGTTTGGTTCGCATTTCGGTAGGGCTAGAGGATGTAGAAGATTTAATTGAGGATCTTCGAAAGGCGCTTGAGTAAACAACCAATTATTTTAAAAGTAGTCCAAGATAAAAAAACTGTTTTTTCCATTTGTCATGGACCACAAGTGTTAATCGATACAGACCTTTTAAAAGGTATCGACATCACTGGCTATAAATCCATTCGCAACGATTTGAAAAATGCTGGTGCAAATTATAAAGACAAAGAAGTTGTCATTAACAAAAATATTGTAACAAGGCGAGAACCAAAAGATATTCCAGCATTCAATCGTGAATCACTAAAACTTTTAGCTAAATAACAATGGTGATGTAAAAACTTAAATATTTTCAACTTACGGATTCTTTAATCAGAATCCGCAAGTTGATCAAACAAACGTATGAATAAAGGAGGTATTTCGTTGTCATCATTAAAAGGAAAAAGAGTGGTTGTTTTAGGAGGTACATCTGGTATTGGTTTAGCCGCTGCTAAGGCGTTTCTCGATGAATCCGCTCAAGTCATTATTGCTAGCCGTTCTACTTCAAAATTATCTGACGCAAAAGTGAAGATTGGTGGTAACGTAGAGGGCTATGAAATCGACTTTCGCAGCGAGGAAAAGGTTGCTGACTTTTTCAAGAAGGTTGGAAAATTTGATCACCTAGTGGTGACTGCAGGTGAAGGCGCAATGGGTCACTTTAGCGAACTGCCT
>NZ_JBFULJ010001166.1:0-970 GCF_056400385.1 Priestia sp. P5_B4 | reverse complement strand
GGGGTTGAAATATCACATTAACTCTAAGTATAGAATTATATGTTAAAGTAAATAACCGTTTTCTAAACAGTGAAACGGTTTTTACTTTTTTTCTAATTAGTTTCATTGCGCGTCAGATAAAAGGTCTAATAATTAAGTAATTGTTAGTAAAACTGCGGATAAGAGGTTTTTAAAGCTGCTACTAATAGATAAAATACTGTTGCTTTTAATGGTTCATCTATAGAAAATTTGATAATTTTACTAAAATCGTTCTCTTGGAGTACATAATATATGCTATCATTGTTGGGTGAAAAAACTACATACCAAAAAAAGGAGAAACAAATGAAAAAATTAAGAAGAATCGGCCTAGGACTTGTAGCATCTTTGCTATCTATTAGTTTAGTAGCTTGTGGGTCAACAAAAGAAGAACAAAAACAAGAATCTGCTAAGCAAGAGCAGAAACAAATGGGGAAAGAGCAGAAGAAACTCGAACAAAAACTCTCTAAATTAGAGAGTGAGTATGAAGAATATACAAAAGAAAAAGGATATATGGAATCTGATGATTATCTTGTTTTTGAAGCAGACTTTAACATACTTGCAAAGTCAATTGAAAGCAAGAATATTCTTCAAGGCGATGATGGTGAACTAGACAAACACTTAAAAGACTTAAAAACTGAGATAGACCATTTAAGTAATAATCAAGCAATAAAAGCTCAAAAGCGTTACGGTTCGGCAGTAGATGTGTACGAGGCTGCAATAGGTACTCATATGCATATTGTATTAACTAAAGCCGATATTACTCAGCACTTTAATGCAGTAAACACTATTGAGTTAGACAAAGATTTTAATGCAGATAGCTACGATTATGAAAAAATTGATGCAGACGCCACTCAGGCTATTAAGTCTATACAAGGAATGCCTATGAAAAGAATAAAGTTTATTAAGGAAGAGTTGGAGAAATATAAAGCTAGCTTTAGTACTGAAGAATATA
>NZ_JBFULJ010001165.1:0-970 GCF_056400385.1 Priestia sp. P5_B4 | reverse complement strand
GCTACCTTTGCGTTGTTGTACCCATAAATATTGGTAAATAATAATCCCGGGGTTTGGTCTCCTAAATTACTGATGGCTTGACCTGCTGAACCTAAATCTGGATCAGGCTGCACTTCATCTGTAATCRTCAGTAGTTGCCCTTCTTTATGTAGCATATTAAGGAAATCTCTAAAGTCTTTATAAGCCATGTTTATTTTCCTCCTTGTGATAAATGTTTAATTCCATTCCATCTTTTTGCCTCAGGAAGCTCAATCCCTAATTGATCTAACGTTCGAACAGCAATATGGGTGACAAGATCATCAATCGTCTCAGGTTTGTTATAAAATGCCGGCATAGGAGGCACAAGGATAGCGCCCATTTTTGAAAGATCCAGCATGTTTTCTAAATGAATCGTATTCAAAGGCGTTTCTCGAGGAAGTAGCACAAGTGGCTTTCTTTCTTTTAACATCACATCTGCCGTTCTCGCTATTAAGTTATCTGCTAGTCCCATTCGAATAGATGCTAATGTTTTCATACTGCAAGGACTAACAATCATTCCATCTATACGAAAAGAACCGCTCGAAATTTTTGCTGCTTGGTCTTGATATGAATAACAATAATCTGCTAGCCCTTCTACTTGCTGAACGCTATACGGTGTTTCCAGCTTAATTGTGGCATGAGCCCAAGGCGACATGACTAAATGCGTTTCAACAGAAGCCTTCTTCAAAAGCTCTAAAATTCGAATACCTAAAATAGCTCCCGTGGCTCCTGTGATTCCTACAGCTATTTTCATTTCTCTTCCTCCTCTCTGTTTTGGTTACACATTTAACTTTACACTCATTTTCCATACAATTAAAATATTGATAAAATATATAATAATACCTTTAAAGTATGGAGTTGAATACAGTGGAATTAAGACAGCTGCATTATTTTATTGTCATAGCTGAAGAATTAAATGTGACCAAAGCAGCAAAGCGCCTGCATATGGCTC
>NZ_JBFULJ010001164.1:0-972 GCF_056400385.1 Priestia sp. P5_B4 | reverse complement strand
GTGGTTGGTTTTGTATTTTTAACTGTTGTTCTAAGCCTTCTTATTTTTAGCGGCTCCGCTCAATGGGCACTAGAAGCACCTATTTTTATTCCATTGTTCATGCTGTTAGGCTACAACCCTGGATTTATTCAAGCGGCATACCGAATAGCGGATTCTTCCACGAATGTAATCACTCCTTTAAATCCATATATGATTGTTATTTTAGCCTTTATGAAAGAATACGAGCCTAAGGCAGGACTTGGCACAATTATTTCACTTATGCTTCCTTATACTCTAGCTTTTTTAGGGATTTGGATTGTTATGTTGATTATTTTTGCTGTATTCGGTATTCCTCTGGGGCCTGGTGTATATATGTATTTGTAAAGAAAAATCCTCTTCTACTTCAAGAAGAGGATTTTTTATGTCAGAAACTCTAACACAAATAAAAAATAGTTCAGCTTATGTGTACGTGGAAGAATACATAAGAAAAAGAAAACAGTATAAAAAACAAAAGTTTTCTGAATAAATTTGCAAAAAGTAGTTGCTAAATACATATAAATCAAATATGATAGTAAACATAACAAAATATGTTATATAATCTAACATTAAATTTAGGGGTTATTTATTCGTACTTAAGGGGGAAATCATCATGCAAATGGGCGATTCAGTATTTATGTTTTTTTCAGCATTATTGGTTTGGATTATGACACCAGCTATTGCATTGTTTTACGGGGGCATGGTTCGAAGTAAAAACATGTTAAGTACCGCGATGTATAGCGTAGGTTCCTTAGCTGTTATATCCGTTCTTTGGATAGTAGCAGGCTATTCGTTAGCTTTTTCGACCGGTGGCAATGCTTTTATTGGTAACTTGGACTGGGTGGGATTAAAAGGAGTCGGGTTCACTCCAAACGGGGACTACAGTGCTACGATCCCGCATAATATGTTTATGATGTTTCAGCTGACATTTGCTGTACTAACAGTAGCTATTATCTC
>NZ_JBFULJ010001163.1:0-976 GCF_056400385.1 Priestia sp. P5_B4 | reverse complement strand
ACGTACGCCCATTGGATCTAAGCCGTTGGCTGGCTCATCCAGTATTAATAAGTCCGGGTCGCCTAAAAGCGCTTGAGCAATTCCCAGCCTTTGCTTCATCCCAAGAGAATACGTTCGAACTTTATCATTTTCTCTGCCGGTTAGCCCCACAATATCAAGCACTTCTTTTACTTTTTGCTGCCTTTCTTTCTTTGTTGGAAATGAATGCAGGCGAGCTAAATTTGTCAGGTTTTCTTTTCCTGTCATATAAGGAAAAAAGATGGGCGACTCCACAATTGCGCCAACGCTTTGCAGCGCTTCTTTTCTTTGTGAAAAAATATGTTTGTTATTAATAAAAACTTCTCCCCCGGTTGGTTTAATCAACCCCGTCAACAAACGAATTAAGGTCGTTTTACCAGCACCGTTTGGCCCTAGCAATCCGCATATTTCCCCTTCTTTAATTTGAAACGATACTTCTTTTACTAAGTGACGATGTCTTACTTTTTTCGAAACACTTTTTACATCTAAAATGATATTTTTCATATTAAATCCCCCCTACACGTAGTATAGGAGGGATTTATAAAGAATTTATAAAGTTTATAAAAATTATTGTACAGGCTTTTTAGCTACAATATAGGATACAAGCGCGAATAAAAGCAAAAACACAGATAAAAACAAATAGCCCGCACCTTCAAAACCTCTTATTTCTACATAGCCAATGTAAAAAAGAACGGCGGCAGCCATAACGGCTAGCATTGAAGGAAGCATTCTAATGACTTTGTTCCACTTCATCTTTCTGAACAGCCAAGTTACAAGGATTATAAGTACACCTGGCAGCAGCGCAATCAATAAAGGACCGCCTATCATCATAATCTATCAACCTCTCTAGAACCTTATCATTCATCTATAATAAAAATAATAAGCTTACGGTTCAGAAATGCCATTCGCAATTGCTAATAAAAAAATTAAGCCGGAAAGCAAAACAAAAAAGATACTG
>NZ_JBFULJ010001162.1:0-976 GCF_056400385.1 Priestia sp. P5_B4 | reverse complement strand
GCTTTTGTCCGCCTGATAACCCCAGTCCTCTCTCTCCCAGCATCGTGTCATACCCATCCGGAAGCTCCATAATAAAGTCATGCGCCTGCGCTCGTTTTGCAGCATCAATAATGTCTTCTCTAGAAATACCCGGCACACCATAGGAAATGTTGGTTCCTATACTGCTTGAGAACAAAAAGGTTTCTTGAAGTACAAAACCAATTTCTTTCCGAAGAACGGAGAGCGGATACTCTTTAATCGGACGATGGTTAACTAAGATTTGTCCTGAAGTCGGTTCGTAAAACCTCGTGAGCAGCTGGGTTAAGCTTGTTTTTCCGGCTCCAGTTGCTCCGATTAAACCTACTACTTTTCCTTTAGAAGCAGAAAAAGATATGTTCTCAAGCGACTTTTTTTCTTCGTTTGGATAGGATAAGCTAACATGTTGAAACTCGACCGTTCCATTAATAGAGAAACTTCCGGCATGCTCATGGACTTTTTCTTCTTCTTCTAAAATTTCCAGCAGCCTTTCACCTGAAGCTTTAGACTGTGAAAACATATTGATAACAAACCCTAAATTCATAATAGGCCACATTAAATAAGAGGTTAAGCTAAAGAAAGCAACAAGCTCTCCCGGACGTACACTTCCGTTCATAACAAGCGCTCCTCCGTACGCAAGGAGACCAACAATAGATAAGTTTCCTATAAACTCCATTAAGGGGAAATAAGTTGCCCACACATTCGCGGTTTCAATGTTTCGATTTTTATAAACTCCGTTGGAGTCGTTAAATTTAGATGTTTGAAATTTTTCTCTTGATAATGACTTGACCGTTTGTATACCGCTTATATTTTCTTGGACATTTGTATTGAGCTCCCCAAACGATTGGCGAATTAAGCGAAACGCTGGATGAACGCGTTTATCAAAACGATAAACAGCTACCCCTAAAAAAGGCAGCAGACAGATTGTGACAAGAGTTAGTGAAATAGAGTAATAGAACAT
>NZ_JBFULJ010001161.1:0-980 GCF_056400385.1 Priestia sp. P5_B4 | reverse complement strand
GCCTGCCATTATATCCTCATAGTTCTCTGGATCAATCCTAGCTAATATATCTAATCCTCGTTGAAAGTTATCTGTATGTGTTCTCATTACATTTTACTTCCTTYCTTACTCATGAAATTTTCTATCGTCTTTGTAGGAATGTTCGTTGGAATTAAAGAACAAAAGCTAATGGCTATCATCAGTATGGCTATGGCACACACTCCATGCCACTGCCATTTACTCCATGCAAGTAAACCCATTTAAGATCCTAGGGACCCGCCTATAAATGTGGAAACCATATATAATCCATTTAATCGACTTCTTTTCTCTTCTCCTAATTGGAAAATAGTAAACTGACAGGCAACTTGATTCGCTTGAGTCCCTATCGTTATAAGGAGAGCTCCTAAAATTAATCCAGGTAACCAGTACCCTTCCCGTATAAGACCTATAAAAGCAAGTAAAGATACGGACATACACAAAAGACTTGCAAACTTTGCCCCTTTTGTATCAATTAAACGTCCGATAATTGGCGTAGCAAACGCTCCCGCTATCCCGACTAACCCTATTACCCCCACCATGTCACTTCCATACGAATAGGGATGTGTATGTAATAAAAAGACAAGCGTGGTCCAAAATGCGCTAAAAGAAGCAAACATCATCCCCTGACTTACACATGCTTTTTGCAGGGCTCTTTCTTTTATAAACAGCGGACCTAACGACATGAGCAAGTGTTTATAACTGGTGGCATTTCCTCCTTTACTTCTTGGAAAATAGACGTAAACTAACAAAATCATAAAAAGTGTAGCCACAGCAGACGTCCAATACACCATTCGCCATCCAAAATGAACATCAATAAAACCACTAGCAAGCCGAGCTCCTAAAATACCACAAACTAATCCAATAGCGACATTTCCTAAAACTTTTCCTCTACTATGATCTGAAGCGATATTCGCAGCCAGCGGAACAATAATTTGAGGAACAACCGTTACGATGCCTAATAC
>NZ_JBFULJ010001160.1:0-982 GCF_056400385.1 Priestia sp. P5_B4 | reverse complement strand
GGCATTTGATCTCAAACCTGTTTGTGAATTGGATTCTGTACTTGTAACGGGCCACACTTGATTTACATTTCCAAAAATAAAAGTTCCTCCAGAAATGTTACCAATCGTAAGTGAATTGATTTTAGCTACCATACGTTCTCATCCTTTCATCGATGAAGAAATAGAATATACACTAACATATGTTTAGCTTGTCAATTATGTATAGACGGGCTAGAGAAATAGGCGAGGTTATTATTGTTATAACTTCATAAATTGAATTCGGATTTACCTATGTCGGAAAGAATCTTGAAAATTGATTAATATTTAAAAAAGTGAGAATAACTAGCCTTTTGTAGAATAAAATAGTCTACACAAAAGGTGGGAATATTAATGGGGAAAAGTAAAACCTGGATGGATGCTTATGTTTCTAAAGTTTCAGGAAAACATTTCGAATTGTTATCGGTTCAAAGTGTCATTGATTCTTTTATTGACATGTTAAATGTAAAATTAAATGAAAACCAACAACCAGAAGTTGAATTTATTAAAGWGGAAAATRAAATTTCATTTCCAGACTGTTTAGTTTCTTTTAAAATCCAAGRATCTGTATTGAGYTTGAGKAAAGTTTTAAAATCTAACWATCARGTTGCTGGTGGRATTAAAATTTYYGATACRGGTTTAGCTTATCAACTAAAAAATGGTTCAAAGTTGATTGAAGAGGTTGAAACTATACCTGAAGCATTAGATAGGGCACTAAGTTATTTACTTGTAGAGCTTAGGTGAAAGTTWATATTTTTATAAGTTTAAGTCACTCATTTAAAGTGGCTTTTTATTTTGTAGAAGTTAATATGCTGAAACATAAAATCATTATTAAGAGTGGAGCTAATATTAATGAATCAAGTACTCTTCGAACAGTTGTTAGAGGGAAATATTGAATATGAAGACGTTCCAGAAGATACGGACATAGAGTTAACTGATGAGCAAAGGCATGAAATGAGATTATGGT
>NZ_JBFULJ010001159.1:0-983 GCF_056400385.1 Priestia sp. P5_B4 | reverse complement strand
CATTTAATACTGCCTGTACTTCGTCCTTTTCAAAAACTGCCATATATTCATAAGGTAAAGCCAAAACTTGAATAAGAGAGGGGCGAATCTTTAATAATTGGTATGCATAAAAAGCTTCTAGTTCTTCTGTATCATCTTCTTCGTTTACAGCTCCTATATACCAACCTGAATCTCCTTGTTCACAATCACTGCTTCTTTGTAAGTAAATACTATCTACCTCTAATATATTTTTGGCCACAACCACCTTATCACTAAACCTGACTGTTTCACCATTATTAATATTTAGTTTCCGTAAAAAGTGAACTTGCTCCAACTGTACCCATAGAGCAAGCGTTAGATCTTCTGTATCGTCCTCAAATGGATTCTTTGAATAATCTGGTGAAAGAATATGATACTCTTCACCTTTTATAGAAACAATAAACCTTGACCACCCTATTTGTATAGAAAAACCTTCAACCCATTTTTCGGTTTCTATGGTTTCAAAGATACTAAAAAGGTTCTCAACCTGCATTTCTAATTCATTTTCAGCTTGAATTACAAATACTTTACCACTTATATTTTTAACGAATTTTTTCAATTATTCTAACCTCTCTTCTATAGCTTTTTTTAAAGCCTCTCTCGCTTGAGCTTCTAGCTTTAACATTTGTTGTCTTACTTCTTCTGGCACATCTCCTAACTTAGAATGTCCCCTCCATTCACTCCAATTATGAGCTCCTTTAGAAGCATTAGTAGATTTACCAAGCCCAACAAAGTTTTCTTCTAAATTTAAAACTTCTACCTGCGCTTCCTTAGTTAGTTGGTTAAACCCTTCAAACTGCGTTATTTCTTTCATGGAAACAATATGATCAGCTTCTAGTTTTTGAACTTCATACCCATAAACAGGGTCAATTTTAGGACCTTCTGGATTTACCTTTTTTCTTATTTGGTTATTGGGTGTCTTTTTTCTTAATGCTTTATAATCTTTTTTAGATATTCCATTACTC
>NZ_JBFULJ010001158.1:0-986 GCF_056400385.1 Priestia sp. P5_B4 | reverse complement strand
GCATTGGGGCTGGCTAAAAAAAGCTTCTAAACCAGTTAGAAGAAGTGTTATCGGCTGCTACTTGCTTATGTCATTTGTTATTTATTTTGGTTTGAGTCTTCCGTATATTAAGCCTTTTTTATAAATATCAGTCTGCTTAAACTGGTTAGCCTGTAACACTTCTTCTAACTGGTTTAGAAGCTTTTTTTAGCCAGCCCCAATGCTTATCATCATGGTCAAAGATGAAGTAATCCAAAATGACGGATAACGTGATAATAGCAGCAATTATTAATAAGCCCATATGTATCCTCGCTTTCAGTTTATAAAGTAATTTCCTATTTACAACAATATACCTTGTTATCCAATTAATTACAAATAGATAAAAGTACTATGAATGGTTTATTGTAACTACTATATTATGGTAAAATTCGCAGAGTATAGCATTATAGTTTGATGATTTTTTTAAGAAAGATGTGAAGAAGTTGGACGTAGTAAAAGAAGTAAAGCTATTAAAATATCAAATGAGTTTGATGAAACATATGATTAACGCTTAGGAACATCCTTTTTTTATGTTTGCGATTGATCATGAGTTTGAAGAAAATCAAGTTCAGGCATTTTTAAAAATACTAGGTGTGTTTAGCTGCCGAATAAAAGGTGAAGATATTTCCGTCTGGTATCAAGATGATCAGCTGTTTTCTCCATTTAACCTTGCGTTAGATAAACTATATGTGTCAGAACAACCAACTGTAGAAGAATTAAAATCGGTTGTTGCTAAGATCTTTTATCAGGAATTTGAATTAGAGTATTTATTGTGCAGTTTAAAGAAGCAGTTTATTCAAACAGCAGTTTGCGATTTTTTCTTGCAGTGTTTAAAGCCAGGTTCGAAATAAATGATTTAAGAATGTGTTTAAACGTGAAAGTTTCAAAAGTAGGGGAGGTTAGTTGAAGTGGCACGAGTTATCAATTTTTGGTCATTTATCTTGACACTACTGTGCGTTGCGTTCTTT
>NZ_JBFULJ010001157.1:0-990 GCF_056400385.1 Priestia sp. P5_B4 | reverse complement strand
GTTTCAACTGTCGTGCACTTTGTTATAAAACAGAAAAACCTATTGGTTCATCCGGCACCAGTAGGTTTTTCTATTTAAAACAACAAGGATTTTAAAGTATTGGATAGATACCTCACGGCGTCTTGTTTAGTTTGCTCGTTATAGTAGATATTATTCAATGTAGGCAATCTAAATATAATAAAATGAAAAATAATATTAGATTGTTTTTGTCAGAAATCATAACAAAGTCATAGCTTGCTTATATCGGTTTATATGTAATGTATTAAATCCAAAAGCTGCTCTTTTCTTTTTGAGTAGTTTTTCTCAGTTTATTTCAGCTGATACAGCTAGCTGGGTATGTTGGGCTTATGGAACGGAGATCGTTATCGCAGTAGATTTGTGGTTTATCTTTATTTCGACAGTGATTTTCAGTCAAATTTAACTTTTTGATCAATTCTTCAGTTGTTAAAACTTTGGCAAACTCATTATCTAAAGTTGCTAATGACACAGTATGTATTTGTTCAGCTGGATAATATGCATTATCTGCTCCTTTTATTGCAAATGCAGCTGTGGCATCTGATATGAGATACGTTTCAAATCCTAAATTATTACTCATTCGAGTAACAGTTGATACACAATGTGGAGTCGTTAAKCCTACTATTACGACTTTTTCTATTTTRTTTTCTTTCAAATGATTCTCAATCTCCTTAATTTTTTCTGAATATTTTAACATTTTTATAGATATATGCCTTTAAAATGGTATAATATAGAGAACGTCAGTTCGGGAGGCTTAATATGCAAACAAAAAAAGTTTATATTTATGTATTTAATACAATGTCAGATTGGGAGTATGGATATTTAATTGCTGAACTAAATTCAGGAAGATATTTCAGGCAAGGTTTAGCCCCTTTAAAAATAATGACGGTAGGAGTTAATAAAGAAATTATTAAAACAATGGGGGGGCTGAGTATACAGCCGGATATTTCTCTTGATGAGTGCACTCTTCTAGAT
>NZ_JBFULJ010001156.1:0-992 GCF_056400385.1 Priestia sp. P5_B4 | reverse complement strand
TCCTTACAGCAATAGAGCAGAAAAAACCTACCTCTTTGGATTGGAAAGAGATAGGTTTTTTTCTGTTTTTAAGCTGTATAAGATATAAATCTTTAGTTACTATAAAACTGATTCTAGGAACAAAAAAGCTCACTTAAAAAGTGAGCTTWAACAAGAAAATCAGTACTTTTCATTAACTACTAATGCAATGTTTCCAAATTGAGATCCTTTCTCCATTCTATTAAAAGCTTGAACAGCTTCAGACAAAGGATATACTTGATCAATGATCGGTTTTATAGCGTATTTAGTCATAAATTGAAGCATTTGATTAAACTCTTCTTTACTCCCCATAGATGTACCAAGGATACTTATTTGAGGGTAAAATAGAGCTCTCAGAGGAATTTCAATTTTATTCCCAGAACTAGCTCCAAAATTCACAATAACACCATTTGGCTTTAAAACATCGAAATAGTTAGGGAAAGTAGTAGGACCTATACTATCCAATATTACATCAACCTTTTCACCATCTAAACTTTTTGCCCAGTCACTGTTATTATCAAACGCATGATCTGCCCCATATTTCTTAGCAAGGTTTCTTTTTTCTTCACTTCTTGATGTTACACTCACTTTAGCACCTATGGCTTTTGCAAATAACATTGCGTAAGTAGCTACACCACTTCCTATTCCTGGTACTAAAAGGTGCTGTCCTTCTTTTAAGTTTCCTTTTGTAAAAAGGGCTCTATAAGCAGTTAAAGCTGATAGAGGTAGCACTCCTGCTTCTTTCCATGAAAGGTAGGCTGGTTTTTCCACCACATTTTTAGCTGATATAATTATGTACTCTGAAAAAGTCCCATTTGATGGACCACCTAGAATTTTAGGAACGTCAGGAACAGAATCAATACATTCCCAGTCTAAACTTGGATTAATAATAACTTCAGTATGTAAAGAAACGTTTGAAACACCTTCTCCAATCTCTATAATAATTCCAGCTCCATCAGAACCAGGAATGAAAG
>NZ_JBFULJ010001155.1:0-993 GCF_056400385.1 Priestia sp. P5_B4 | reverse complement strand
ACTCCATACAACGAGAAGTACAGCAAATAAAATGAACAAGAACCAACCTCTGGCATATGCGTTTAATTCTTGTTTGTTTTGTACCTTTTCTCTGTATTTTCGTTGGACATCATGATGTTTCGATGTATTTTTCATTAGCATTCCTCCCTTGAATTTGGAATAAACAATTGGAGCCAGTGTTATGAAATATAAAACATACTATACATTACCTTTTTTCCTTATAATTATATTTATGAAAGGTGTTTTTTTAGGTTGAAATAATCTTTGTATTAGAATCCCAAAGACTTCAAGGAGCTAGTGAGCTCTTATTAGGTTCTCCTTTGCTATTCATATCCATTACCACTTCTAAGAAAAAGAGGAGAAACACAGCTATAAGCTCAGTTATGGAGGGAATAGTAATGCTTCTAATTAATTCATCAGCAGTATGTATAGCAAACCAGGAAAAGCTACAATCAATGACCAGTCTCGCAAGGAATTTTCTTTTAGAGTTTTTAATTTGTTGAGAAAATGTATTAATAAGAAATATGGATAGTAAATCAACTATAAATCCTATAATAAAAAACAGTAAGAGGAATATTAATAGAGATAGAAATGAGTTGTATTGTACCCCAAATATTTTAAATAAACCAATAAATCCAAACACAAATGCTCCTAGCATTAATGAAATAGCAATAATAACAATTAAAGTTATAAAAATAACAGTAAATGATTTAGTGAAAAAATTAGATATATTGTGAGAGGGTCCAGTTTTCTTTGCTTTCAAGGTAAACATTCACATCCCTTGCTGCTAATTTTTCTTTAATGTATTTATCCTAGCCAATCGTGGGTATAAGCTAGTATTCCTAAGGTGGCTCCAATTCCAGCTCCAAATAAAGTAGCTCCTACTAGTTTTAATTTATTCTTATTATAAGTCATGAAAAACCCCCTTTTATCCAATTATATACAAAAATGGTTTTTAGTAAATGAATCTCTTTAAATGATATAATTAATATG
>NZ_JBFULJ010001154.1:0-994 GCF_056400385.1 Priestia sp. P5_B4 | reverse complement strand
GTACTATATTTACATGGTGGAACTTTATGTATTGACTATATTCATTATTTAATGGTTATTGTGAAAGGAAATAAAGTAATTAAAGATCATATGCCAGATCAAATTTTGTTATCTCAAGAGACTTCTAATTTAGCAAATGATTCATTGTCTGAGATCGAAGAGGCTATTATCTTTTTAAAAAGAGGCAGTTTCGCAGAAGATTATAAAGCCATATTAAAAATACTAACAATTTATAAAAAGCAAGAAACAAGTGTAGGAAGAGGTATTATACAAAAAATGCTTCCTTATTTCTTGTCTGATTCACAATTGAAACATCGATTATCTATGTTAAATAAGGTTAACTGTATTAAAGTTGGAGTTAGAAAACAAGGTACAGAGATTACAGAGTTAAGTATAGAAGTACTAAGTCGATTTGAAGACTTAATGACTTCCAATGAAAAAAAGGCTGTTATTTCTTTTAAATAACAGCCTTTTTGGTAAGTATTTTTTATTTTTTAAAAAAATAAAAACATAATTAAATCATCCCATTTATCCCCATCAGTAATCCATTTGTCTTTATGTAAATTATAGCATGGATCATAATCATGAAAACTAAAATGGCAGGTGACTTAATGCTCTTTCCATCTGCCTTATTCCAACAATGCACAAACCATTCTACAATAGTTTTTATCTCAACTTCGAACAATTGAACAAAAGCTTCTTTTTTATGGGCCTCTTGTACATATCCAGATTTTGGAGATTGCAGTTTTTGCATAAAAACATCGATATTTAATTTAATAGGGTCGATTGGCGTATGGAGTAACACTTTTTAAAACGATATAATTCTGAATATACGGAATTTTTTGAGTAGGAGAGTGGAAGTATGAGTGAAAAAAATAAAGAAATTGAATTTATAAAAATCATATGTGTCTTAGATGGTTTGACCGAAGGCTTGAATATTATAAAAGGGCAGGAGTATTACGGATTTGAGACTGTCGATGAGTTGGGTTATAAC
>NZ_JBFULJ010001153.1:0-994 GCF_056400385.1 Priestia sp. P5_B4 | reverse complement strand
AGCTAATATAGATCACTTGTTACACCGCTAAAAGCACCTGCATATATGAAACTTATGTTCACTATAACAGCAAAAAATCCGAACGATAAATCGTTCGGATCTTCTTCAACTAACATATTTTTGTTCCATTCTCATTCACATTTTTATTTATAAACAGGATATCCAACAAATTTAAAGTCTTTGCCGATTGACGTCACAGAAAGACGCTCCACGTCCACTGCGTCCCACATTTTCTCTACGCCTTTTCCTTCTAGGAAAGTAGGAGCTTCTTTTCCTCCTGAAAGCTTTGGAGCCATATACAGCACCAATTTATCAATTAAACGATTTTCCACGAATGCGGCATTCACTTCGCCCCCTCCTTCAATTAAAAGAGACGACACAAATTTCTCACCTAGTATAGAAAGCATATCTTCAAGATTTACTTTGTCCTCACCGCTTGTAACAAATACTTCGACGCCTTGCTTTTCGAGCTGTTCTTTTTTTTCTTTTGAATAGCCCTGACTTGTAAATATCCACGTTGGAGCTAAAGAATCCGTTGCTAGCTTAGATTCAAGCGGCATGCGCAGCTTTGAATCCATCACAATACGAATTGGACTGCGGCCGCCTTCAATGCGAGTTGTCAGCTCAGGGTTGTCCTTAATGACCGTATTCACCMCTACTAAGATACCCGCTGKTTCATGACGCAGCTGATGTACATCCAAACGAGCTTCCTCAGACGTAATCCACTTGCTGTGAGAAGAAGCAGTTGCTATTTTACCGTCTAACGTAATCGCTGACTTTAATGAAACAAACGGCTTCTTCGTTACAATATACTTATTGAAGACCTCATTCATTTGACGTGACTCTTCTTCACATACACCTGTTATAACTTCAATGCCTGCGTTTTCTAAAATTTCGACTCCATTACCTGCTACTAAAGGATTCGGGTCTAAAGTTGCTATGACCACTTTTTTTACACCGGCTTCAACTAGCGCTTCAGCACAAGGACCTGTAC
>NZ_JBFULJ010001152.1:0-995 GCF_056400385.1 Priestia sp. P5_B4 | reverse complement strand
GTTGATTTCCGTGCAAGACTTCGCTTTCCGCGGGCGGCCGATGAGCCTCCTCGTCGCTTACGCTCCTGCGGGGTCTCACCTGTTCCCCTTTTCCCGCAGGAGTCTTCGTCTTGCCCTCCAATCAACTGCCGGAAGGAACTAAACAAATGAAACCTACGTTCACCATAAAAAAACCAACCACTAATCAAACATGATGATCAATGGTTCGTTTTTCACTTCGACTAAAATCCTTTTTTCCCAACCTCTTTTATCTATTACTAAATCACTGCCTACTCCGCTTACCCTTTTATCAAATGTTATGCTGCTGTTGTAATTTCAGAACAATCTAATATTATACTCTATAAGAAAAATATATACAAAATAATAAAATATGGTATCATAGGGTAGGAATTTTGTACCTTATCTTTGAAATAATTTGCAGGAGGTAATATGCTTAACTCATTTTTATCCAAAAGCCTGATCTTTTTATGTGTCATTATTCTCACATGGTCTCTATGGGGCAGTTACAGTGCGATGACAAATTCATTGGAATTAAAAGGCTTGGCTTTAAGTAATTCATTTATTATTGAAGGAATATTTTTCACTTTCCTTGTCATTTTTCTAATAGCAATTGCAAGTAGATACATGAACAAAACTGTTTTTTTTATTTCACTGATTGTTTTGACGTTAGGTATTCGACTAGCATGGATGCTTTCTGTTCAAACGCCTGTAAAATCTGACTTTCTTGTCATGTTAGATGCCGCGCGTAATATCGCAAAAGGAAATTACGAATTTAACCAAAGCGTTTATTTTACTACATGGGTATATCAGCTAGGCTTTTCATTCTATGAATCTGTTATTATTCGCTGTTTTGGAGATAATATTTTTATATTAAAATTGTTAAATATTTTTTATTCCACTGGAACCGTTATTTTTATTTATTTAATTGGCGCAAAAGTATTTAACGAACTTGCTGGGAGAATGGCAGCTTTTCTATATGCGTTCTACATTCCGAA
>NZ_JBFULJ010001151.1:0-997 GCF_056400385.1 Priestia sp. P5_B4 | reverse complement strand
GTTATGAACACCCAAGGGATGGACCAGAAGGAAGCACAAAACCTAATCTTTCAGCGTTTTTTTCATCAAGATCCTATGCTAAGAGGGGAAACTACATATAGTAACTTTAAAAAAGCTGCCGAAAGCTTCGATTATTAAATCAAAAAAAGTTGATGAAGGAGAATGACAATGGAAACAGTTAAGGAAGGAAAGCACCCATTTAAACAGTACGAACAAAAATTTAAAGCACTTGCTGATCAAAAGAGATTAGAAATTATGTATGAGCTCTGCCAGCGGGGACAGACATGCGTATGTGACCTAACTGAATTCTTTGGGATGTCTCAATCTAAACTTTCCTATCATTTAAAAATTTTATTAGAAGCAAACCTTATCACAAAAGAAACAAAAGGGACATGGAGCTATTATGATTTACATGACAAAGAGGTAAATCACCTGTTATCTGAGGAGCTTTGCTGTTTGTTTAGAAAAGATACAAGTAAAAGCGGCTCCTGCTCTTAAATTAATATATTTAAAATAATATTGTTTATAATGCGAAGGAGGAAGTGTAAATGAAATATGTTCACGTAGGAATTAATGTAACGAATCTAGAGGCGTCCATGGAGTTTTATCAAAAGGTATTTGGCGTTCAACCAGTGAAAATGAAAGTAGATTACGCTAAATTTTTAGTAGATAAGCCAGGATTAAATTTCACTTTAAACGTACGAGACGAAGTAAAAGGTAATCAAGTGAATCATTTCGGCTTCCAAGTAGAAACTCCTGAAGAAATTCATTCTCATAAATCACGATTAGAAAAAGAAGGCTTCTTTGCTCGTGAAGAAATGGATACAACTTGCTGCTATGCTGTGMAAGATAAGTTTTGGGTAACAGATCCGGACGGAAACGAATGGGAATTCTTTTATACGAAATCTGATAGTGAGGTTCACAAGAACAGCGATGGGCCAAATGAAAAGCTACCTGTAACTAATGCTTGTTGTTAATCATTAGTTAACATAAAACC